>CAYJTD010000014.1:0-8832 GCA_964372525.1 uncultured Nitrosopumilales archaeon
TATTGAATCTATACTGCAAGATATATCTTTTGATCGTTAATCAGAATACAACAATACACAAGAAAAGTTTCGTTAATCAACACGTACTGAACAAGGTTTGACAACATACATGGAATGTATTGCAGGTAAAGTTTAAAGAAATTAAATGTAAATCGAAGGTGGTAAAAGAGGTAATGAACAAAGCTGGTATCATAGGTGTGATTGTTATAGTAGCTATAATTGCCGGTGTTATTTTTGCGATCGACATGCAATCTTCTTTGACACGAGAATTTACGACAACTCCAACCGATGAACCACATACACAAACCCAGGATATTATAGCAATTCCAGTAGAAGAAGCATATAGACAAACCTACAATTTAACAACAACTTTTACCAATGAAACACAAAATGTTACTCCCAACGTTACGATAATCGAGAATGTTCCAGTACCTCCTCTACCAGTAGAAGAAGAGGAGGAATACGACACTTCACTCTATCCAGAGGAATTAGCAGGTTTTCAAAGATGGGCTGATGAGCATGGCATATTTCTGGAAGGAATAAACAAGGATTCCAATTATCTTTACTACTCTGGTTACAATCCAGCCACAGACAAAGTTGAACTCGATAATGTGCCTGGCATATTGATAGCTGCAGAAGCGTTATACAAAATGCCCGATAACGTTTTACAGACAATGGCAGGCAAAACTTTTTACTTCAGCACACAACTAGGCAGAAGTTACACCGTTCTCGCATCATTCCCAGATCAAAATATACTGGAAGGGCTGAACCGGGGTGTTATAATTGAGCAGAGCGTTACAGCCTACACTGCGATTCACGAGCTTGGCCATATTGTAGACTATCATGGAATTCAAGGAATTTACGAAGATGATCAAAATATATTCATTGATTTGAAGGAAAAGAGGGATGAAATTTTTAAAGTTACTGTAGATTACGATCCAAGTTTAATAAGTGCGCCAGAAGGTTACGTAGATGTTTATTCTACGGCTAATGATGCCGAAAATTTTGCAGAACATTTGGCATACTATGTGCTTTATCCAGATGAGTTCAAGGAGAAAATGAAAAATGATTCTTTACTTGCAGAAAAATACTTGTTCTTGAGAGATTTTATTTTTGATGGAAAAGAGTACTGAAAAGAGAATTACGTCGTTCACGATAATGACGATATTGGCTTAGCTTAAAGCAAGAATTGCCTAAATTTGACAAGGTTAAGATTAGATTATATAGGATTAGTTTTTGGTAGCAGTTATGCGTTTGCTTGAGTATCAGGCTAAATCATTATTCAAGGAACATGGCATACCCGTTCCAAAAAACTACGTTACAAATAATTTCGATGAAGTAAAGAAAGCTGCAGATGAGTTGGGATTTCCATTGGTATTGAAAGCGCAATTGCAGGTTGGTGGAAGAGGCAAGGCAGGTGTGATCAAAATATGCAAAAAACCCGAAGAACTGAAAACTATGTATGATGATTTAATGAGCAAAACTGTCCAAGGTGAAAAGGTAAAGACACTGCTTGTGGAGCAGTTTGCTGAACATACAAACGAACTTTACCTATCTATCTATCTGAACAGGAGCAAGAGATGTTACTCTGTTATCGCATCTACTGAAGGTGGTGTTGAAATAGAAAATGTTGGAAATAAGGTGATACTTGATGTTGGTATTGACGGACCCACTAAGAAGGATCTAGAGCATATTGCGTCTAAACTTGCACTAGATGGTAATAGCAAGGAGAGCTTCATTGACTTCGCATCTAAACTTACAGATTTGGTAGTAAAGAAGGAAGCCGAATTAGCAGAAATCAATCCTATTGCCATAAGAAAGGATGGCACGTTGCTTGCTTTGGACGCAAAGGTGATAGTAGATGACAACGCAATGTTCAGACATGAAGAGCTGAAGAAATACGAGGATACGACAACGCTAGAGGCTGAAGCGAAGAAAAATGGATTCTCCTTGGTAGAACTTGAAGGAAACATAGCTGTAATCGGTAATGGTGCGGGTTTGGTCATGTCAACTCTTGATATGCTTAGTGATCATGGAGGCAAGCCTGCATGCTTTTTGGATGTTGGAGGCAGAGCAACTACTGAAAGTGTGCTAACAGCTCTTACACTCATAAGCAGAATTAACAAAGTTGAAGCAATTCTTGTTAACTTATTTGGCGGTATTGTTAGAACCGATGTGGTAGCACAGGCAATTATTGATGCGTATAAAGGCAAAATAATTCACGTGCCAGTCTTCGCAAGAATCTCTGGCGCAGAATCTGAAAAGGCAAAGGAGATACTCAATGGTAGCGCGGCAAAGATGTTCGGTTCGGTAGAGGAAGCAATTGCATCGGCTGTAAAGGGCGTGGGATAGATAGATGTTTGACATATTTGATATTCTACAGGGGAAGGAAGGTGACAAGGATTACAAGAAAAAACCTGTCATCGTGCAGGGAATTACTGGCAAATTCGGAACGTTACATACAAAGTTGATGATGCAGTACGGCAGCAATATAGCTGCAGGTGTTACACCGGGTAAGGGTGGTCAGAAGTTCGATGGCGTACCTGTTTACGATAGTGTAGCTGAAGCTGTTAAGAACACAGGCGCGAAGATATCTGTAGTGTTTGTTCCCGCACCATTCTTCTTGGATGCAGCAAAGGAAGCACTGAACAATGGAATTTCGCTACTGGTAGCGATCCCAGAACACGTTCCAATCAAGGATAGTTTGAAGTGCTTGGAAATTGCGAAAGCAAACGGAGCAATGGTAATAGGGCCAAATACTCCTGGAATAATAATTCCTGGCGTAATCAAGCTGGGAATAATGCCGGCACAACCATTCAAGCCAGGAAATGTGGCAGTATTCTCTAGAAGTGGAACTTTGATGTATGAGGTTTCACACATACTTAGCATAGCGGGCTTTGGTCAGAGAATTTCTCTAGGTTTGGGTGGAGACCCTATAAACTGCACCACTCTGATAGAATGGTTTGATATGGTAAGGGATAGACCAGATGTAAATTCGGTCGCTGTAGTAGGAGAGATTGGAGGCGATGCAGAAGAGCAACTTGCCGAGTATATCATATCTACAGGGTTCAACAAACCAGTAGTTGCTTACATAGCAGGCAGATCTGCTCCCAAAGAGAAGAGGATGGGTCACGCGGGTGCTATAATCTATGGCAATTTTGGATCTGCGGAATCAAAGGTTAACATGTTTGCAAAGGCCGATGTGCCAGTAGCCAAAAGTCCTGCTGAAGTACCTGTACTATTAGCACAGAAACTAAAAAAGTCGAGCAATTGACAATAGAAAGGTAAAAATCACCATTAAACTTAGGCACTTGCATGCCAATAACAGACGCATTCAAGAAGCAGATAGCACAGCAACGCAGGCTCTTTTTCAAGATCTGCTTCACATGTGGAGCAAAGAATCCTATAGCGGCTACAAGATGCAGAAAGTGTAGAAGCGGTCAGTTGAGACTTAAGAATAGAACACTTGGTGTCAAGAAGTAATTTCGTTATTTTCTAACACAACGCAACATAACACAAAGGTAAAATATATTATTGAATTTGTCTAGTCGGGCGAGTCGTCTAGCCTGGTCTTGGATGTCGCTCTCACACAGCGAAGGTCGAGGGTTCGAATCCCTCCTCGCCCATGTAAAAACTCTAATTATTTGTCACTCATGTCAGCAAACCTTATTCCTTAGCACTTCTATCATTTGCTGTGCAAAAATTAGCTATCACCATTGCATTAAGCATAATACTGATCTCTACACCGTTAAGTGTATCTACAGCACAGGCTTACCTAAGTCCTGCATACGAACCAAAGGAGATACTTTTTGCTTCTGATATGCAGATAAATCTAGTTGTTGTTGGTGATGAATGGAGTAACGAGGACATACAAGGAATTTCTTCACAACTGATAAAATCATACAAACCAGTCATCCTAGATGCAAGTATACCGATTGGTGTTGAGTACAAGTATAATTACAATTTTGTATCAGCACCAGAGGATTTTGCTACACAACTCTACACATTTATTAAAACGGCTGCAATCGACGTTGAGATGCCAGCTCCCATAGCACAGTGGGTCATGTCTGAGCATCCAGAATTCGGGGATGCACAAGAGTTTCCATACAGAATAATTAATGCGTTCGAAGTCGAGGAATTTCTGAGAGGTTCCTGGTTAGGTGATGAAGAAGGATACACGATCTTCTTCTTTATGCCATATAATGATGAGCTAAACTATCTGCATACCTATGGCATGCTAACAACGGATCCAGATACTGGTTTAGAGTTTCTACAAGAGGGCATGATGGGATTTGGCGGCAATCATAGATTTTACTTCATAGATCTGACAGCCGGTCCTTGGATATATCCGCCGGAACCGCCGTTCTGTGAAGATGAAGAAACTCCTTTATGTGATCAGGTGAATCCTATAAAAAATAAAAACATATACGATATCACTTCTGCGGAAGAAATCCATGGTGTAATATCAGAATATGTGAATAATGCAGTGACATTGTTATTTACTCCAAGCTACATTTACTCTCCATTCTACAGGATTAACCACGAAATTTCTATATTTTTAGTTGATTTCACATCTGATCGGTCTTTCTCTGATTTCACAGAGCAGTACATTAACATGAATATGATCAATGACGCCTTCCGTAGCCTGATACCCTATGCTGAATGGACAAGTAACGTCATGAATTTGAATTTTGTAGACCTCCCTGAAGATCTGCAGGAAACAATTCTGAACAGCATAGATGTTGACTCTATCGAAGGCTTTGATATCGTCATAGTGAATAGCGCTGAATTGATTGATGGGTTAGACGAGTGGGCTCTTGGTCAGCTAACAGAAGAAGAATTGAACGAACTAAAAGCAGAGGCTGAAACAAAAATTTTCATACCCGTATTCATATTCGTATTTGATTCAGAGGCATATGTTGACCAATACGGTATTGCCGGTGTAGCAGCTCCTAGTCCTGTCGACCCAAGCATTCCGTGCTGTTCTATAATCGCAAGCAGCAAAGATGACGTATTTCTTACTGGAGAGGGATTGACCGTTCTTACAATACATGAGACGGCACATGTTCTAGGCCTTGCACATCCGCACGATGGGTACAGACCTGATATAGGCGATTTCGTTGACTGGTTTTATGACTGGTCTTACACACCACTGACTTACGGGTCTCCTGCTGCTAATGGTTGCGGACTGATTGAGGAGTTCTGCGGAATGACAATCTTCGAGTTCGGTCAGTTCAACTTTGATGCAATAGATAGGGGTTTGGTACTGAGTCTGCTAGACGAAGCGCAATTGAATGTGTATGATGCAATGCTGCTGCTTGATGATCTAGGCTACGATTCTTCAAACCTACCCTCAGAAATTGAAGCAGGTTTACGATCAATCGAGTCAGATGTACTAGAGTCGCAGCAATACTTTACCTCTATGAACTATTTCAGCCACATGACGTTTAGAGACACTTCAAGTCTGATGAATCCGATGGATGACGCCTTTGATTTTGCATTAAGAGCATTCAACACGTCAGAACAACTGGTGAAAGATGCAAAGGCACTAGAGTCAGTGTTGATAGAAGAAACAGCAAAGAAACTGGACATTTCGGTGACAGTTAAGCAAAAGAAGAAGGTGACATTAATTTCTGTAAAAAATAACGACGAGCTACCATTATTCGGTGTTAAACTAAAGATGGAAGACGGCTCGATAAAATTTGTCAAGGCAGGGGGATGGGATAGAGACAGGATCGATCAAAGCACTGTAATGTTAGACACAGATGACAGGCCTATCACTACTGGCACATCCATGATAATTATGCTCATTTCAGACAATCAAACCGTATCATTAGAATGGTCTGCATTAAGCAAGGCTGGCAATGAGATAGCAAAAGGGATTGCATCTATCAAGTAATCGTATTATCAGATCAGCTTCGTATTGGTTTTACAGTAGTTGCCCCAGATCCAGAAATAGCACGGATTGTTGAATGTTCTTTCCCATATAGATCAAATGCCTTCCACAATAATTGGGTTGGAGTACCCTCTGACTTTATCTTGAATGTAATAGACTTGCCTGGCATCAGATATCCTTCTAAGGTCTTAAACATAAATGAATTAGTTGCATCATCAGTTGAGAACTGCCAGTTAGTGGTACTGCCTTTTGTTGCTACACCTCCAACTAAGGTGCCTACGAATGTGTATATGTTATGCGGATTCAGATCGCTGCTTCTAACCACGATCCTGATATCATCACCTCTCTTTGCCGCTGTGACCTTCATAGGCTTGAAATCCTGCACTCCAAACGTTGTTATCGTAGTGGATTTTTGTGCTGATTTGAAACCCCATTTTTCAGCAAAGACACCAAACTGGTGTTGCTCAAACTTTACCAGGTGCGGTGTTTCAAATGTATACCTGCCGACATCAACTTTAGTCACCTCTACAAATTTGCCATCATAGGTACCTCTAAGGAAATCAGGATCAACAAAATTGGCCGCTCCATCGCTAAAGGCTATACTGAAAAGAGCTTTCTTTCCTAACGAATATGCATTCTTATTAGAATCTGTTGTAAGAACCAATTCAAGCGGTTTTAACGCGACTGTGACCGAAGTTTTACCAGTTCGAGAAGGCAATGCATCACCATCACCATCGAACTGAGCCCACACATTAATTGGCATATCCCTATTGGTTTCCAGCATGGCATCCCAGTCTACGCTGAACATACCGCCTTCATCTGTAGCGGCAGTTAGAAATGGCAAGGGACCCATTGGACCCATTTTGTATATTGTAATATCCTTACCTGCTATCCCTTTGCCTGTGTCAGCATTAGTAAGAGAGCCGCTGAATGTAACGGTATCGTTGAGATTGACTCTAGAAGAGGAGATTTCAAGCGTAATATCTGTAGACATCATTTGCGCAGTAGCATTGATAAGCGTCCCAGAAAGGAGCAATATCAAGCCAGATGCTATAGCGAAATACGAAGCGTACTTCATACGGAATATGCACTTTTTGGTACAATATAAGCATATTGCTAGTAAGAATTTGACAATGCTGGATCGAAAACTATTAGTAAAAACTAATTATCCGTAATAGATCGTGTTCGATCAAGCATAAACAGTTTAACTTTTTATGGTCTGCCACTAACTAACAACATGGATCAACTGCGGGATATAATGATCAAGAAAGTTATCACAATAGAACATGATAAGAATGCTCAGGACGCAGCTAAGGCAATGGCTGAACATGAAATAGGCAGTCTGGTAGTCGTTAGCGAAGGAAAACCTGCTGGCATAGTTACCGAGCGTGATCTTGTGCGTAAAGTGTGCGTCAAGGATACAGTTAGCAGCAAGATACCGCTTGCAGATATAATGTCAAGTCCTGTTATATTCGCCGAACCAGATATGCTCATAGAAACGGCAGTACAGCGAATGTTCAACAGCAAGATCCGCAGGTTGGTTATATTAGAGAATGATAAACTGGTAGGAATGGTAACTGTATCGGATCTGGCCAAGTATGTTAGAACCAGATCAATCATGGACAAAATGTTCGACTAGTTTTACTTTATCATACATTGTATACATGCTTGATAAATATTCTATTCATCATAATGTAACTTGTAGTCAGCAAGCCCAGCACTGTCTTATACACCAAGTCAGGCAGGGAGGAGGTTGGGAAAGATGGTGTACGTGCCAGCACCACAACCATATCCTCCTTGTCTTCACTTGCATGAAAGATTCTTTAACCCAATTTTCTCAACCATTGCCTATTGAGCTGGGATCTGGATCCAAACAAAAAGAAGATACTTATACGTTCGATGATATTGATTGCTGTAATAGCTATTGCCGCGGGTGTAGTGACAAACATAATAACACAGCAGGCAAGAGCGAAGGACCCGCTGTACCAGTGTATTGAATCTGACAACCTTCCATACCAAGCATTTCTGACAGTATCTGTCACTATTAATGACCAGCCCGTAGAAGTACCTGCAAATATTGGAATTTCAGAGAATTGCCTCAGACCCATACATACGCACGATGCCAGCGGTCTTGTACATGTGGTATATGACACACCGCATGTTTTCACAATCGGTCACTTCCTCTGGTACTGGAGTTTCAACATACAGCAGTACGATGCAACCGTTTATGTTAATGGTGTTGAACAGGAGAAGTACTTGGATATACCGTTGCGGGATGGTATGTCGGTAACCTTGGATTTCAAATCAAAACCTAGCGGCATATTCTAGTTAATGAAAAATAACTTGTGGTCATCATGATATCTTGGCAATACTATTCAACGCAGCGACTATTTCATCACCATGTGCTTTGGGCGCTATGTTCGTAAAAATTTCCATTGCCACGCCTTGCTTATCAATGACAAACGTTGTTCGTTTTGCAAGTCCGTACATGTTGAGCCCAGCGTATTCCTTGCAGACTTTTTTATCTACATCACTGAGCAGCATGTACGGTATGTTATATTCTTCTGCAAATTTTTTGTGTGACTCTACGGTATCAATGCTTATGCCCAGCACTTCTGCATCAAGCTGTTTTATTCGATTATAATTATCGATGACGCTCTTGGCCTGCTCAAAGACTTTCTTTGACGGGCATCCCCACATGTGGTTTTTGGGATAGAAACAGAGAACAATATTCTTTTTGTTTCTGAACGAGCTTAATCTTACACTGGCGTCGGTATTAGACGGTAATTCAAAATCCGGAGCGGACTCTCCTTTCTTTACCATGAATATTACACATAAAATCATTTTATAACCTATACTATCGTTGTTAATGCCACTAACGCAGTATCTTTAATAATGCTAAACATGCAGCTATCTAGTCAACACATTGAATGAAA
>CAYJTD010000014.1:8842-18458 GCA_964372525.1 uncultured Nitrosopumilales archaeon
GAATGAAATAGCCATAGCATACTACATCATAATAGCTGCCACATCTGTTCTGGTAGTTAAAGAGACCAAGGGAAGGATAAGAACACTGCTTTCAAGTTGGAAAGGGATCAAGTTTGCACCGATAAGCATTGCAATACTCCTTGCATACGCACTAGTCATATACCAGTACCTTGACTCTATCCCGATCCTGAACTGGGGATGGCTGGGATACAACATAGCAATGGGTCCATTCGGGGACCAAGGATCGATTGGAATCTTACCCTTCGTTCCGATACTGATCTACATGATGTTGCATCTTAACTACTATGAAGAACTGTATTTCAGAAAAAATAAGAAACTAGTCGTACTATGGGCCTTTCTGCATATAGCAATGGGTGTGCAGCTGCATGTTGTGCTTGCATTGCTGCCTGTAGGTTTCATCTACAAATACATCTATGATAAACATGGATTGAACAACGCATACGCAGCTCATTTTGCCACAAATATATTCTTGGTATCGTCTATACTTGTTTCATATGCACTAGGGTTCTAGCTACTCTTTCGCCTTTCTATAAAATAGCGTGAATACCACTCCTAGCACCAGATTCAGTACAGAAAGAAACAGTATGAGCATATTAGACGCATTTCCAAAGATGAAACTAATGCCAATACCCCATGCACCAGCAATAAAAAACATAATAGCTATGCGCTTTGCTTTGACCTTCTTAATCTTCATCTAGGATCAGTTGGTACTAGGCTATAAAACCATTACACTGTCCAGCAAAGATTAAATTGGAACTACCGTTATCGCAGTTCAATGCGGATAGTAGCCATTGGAAGCAGAGTTTTCATAACAAGCTTTCAATTAGCAGGCGTGCAGGGTCTAAAGGTAGATTCTTCCTCTCAGGCAATTACAGAAATAAACAACCTTAGCGGCAAGAACGACGTCGGTCTGGTATTGTTGAGTGATGATATGGCAAAAGATATTCGTAAAGAACTGACTGACATTAGGGCAAAGACACCAATACCTTTGATCTTCGAATTACCATCTCCTGGCAGCAAGAAGGAGAAGGTTGACTATAGGGCTTTACTAAAGCAGATACTTGGCGTCTGATTTTCATACATTATTTATAATGGACAGTAAAAACCAGTAATGTGAAGGCAGTATTTGTAAAAGAGCAGAACCAAGTGAGTGTGAATGATGTTCCTTCACCGGTCATTGGTGATGGAGACGTTCTTGTTAAAATGAAAGCCTGTGGTCTATGCGGTTCTGATTTAGAAAAAATATATGGACATTATGGCATGGTATCACAAAGGCTTGGGCATGAACCAGCAGGAGTAATAGAGGCTGTAGGTAAAAACGTGAAAGACTTTAAGGTTGGAGATAGAGTTTTCGTGCATCATCATGTTCCATGTTATGCATGTCATTATTGCAAGCATGAAGACTACACAATGTGTCCGGATTACCAGAAAAGCAATCTTGATCCTTGTGGTTTAGCAGAGGTATTTCTTGTTCCGGAATGGAACGTAAGCAGGGGAGGAATAATAAAACTTCCAGACAATGTTTCATTCGAAGAAGCTGCAATGATTGAACCGTTGGCATGCTGTATACGCGCAATCAACAAAGCCAATATTACTAACATTGATGATGTTGCAGTGATTGGTGTAGGACCTGCAGGGATAATGCATGTTCTGCTTGCAAAGGCCTTTGGCGCTAACAGGGTTTTTGCATTAGACATTAACAACTTTAGGCTAGATTTTGCTAAAAAGATGGGCGCCGCATTGACAGTTGATATTAGTAAGGAAAGCCCATCAATAATAAGGGAGGCAACAGACGGAAGGGGCGTTGACGTAGCCATCGTTGCTACTAGCAACACCAAAGCATTTTTGCAATCGTTAGAACTTACCAGAAGTGGTGGTAAAGTAATATTATTTGGAGTTCCTCCAAAGGGTTCAAACGTGCAATTGGATGTCAACCATGTATTTTCAAACGAAATAAAACTGATACCAAGTTTAGCCGCTTCCGAAAAAGAGACAAACCATGCATTGGAACTGATCAAAACCAAACGCGTTAACATCAAATCCATAATAACACATAGATTCAGCTTAGAGAGAGTGAGTGATGCTATCAAGTGCGCGTATGAGGCGAAGGACGCAATGAAAGTCGTTGTAACTTCTTAGTAAAATTTAACTATGGCATTTCTCTTCTGCAAATTAACAGGTGCAAAAAATGGACTGGGGAATGAAAAATCGCATGGCGAAGATATTCAAGCCAAGCGATGGCCGTACAGTAATGTTAGCTGTAGATCATGGTTACTTTTTAGGACCTACAGAAAGGCTTGAAGTTCCTAGGAAGACTATCGAGCCGCTCATTCCTTACGCTGATTCATTAATGCTTACAAGGGGTGTGTTGCGTTCATCTGTTAATCCCAACAGCGATGTACCTATAGTTCTAAGAGTTTCTGGTGGCACAAGTATCATTGGCAAGGATCTGTCTAACGAAGCAATCACGACTTCGATAGAAGATGCTATCAGAGTTAATGCTTCTGCTGTGACCCTGTCGATATTTGTAGGTGCAGAATATGAGCACCAGTCACTTGTAAACCTAGCAAAACTTGTTGATGAAGGCGAAAGGTATGGTATACCAGTTTTAGCTGTTACAGCAGTTGGAAAAGATATGGTCAGGGATGCTCGATACTTGGGATTAGCATGTAGGATTGCAGCAGAGCTAGGAGCTCAGATGGTAAAAACCTACTACTGCGAAAATTTTGAAAAGGTTGTAGAGTCGTGTCCTGTGCCGGTAATAATTGCTGGTGGAAAGAAAATAAGTGAACTTGATGCGTTGCAATTAACATATAATGCGATACAACATGGTGCTGCAGGTGTTGATATGGGAAGGAACATCTGGCAGTCAGATCATCCAGTAGCTATGATAAAGGCGGTTCGTGCTATAGTTCATGAAAATTCCAGTGTCAAGGAAGCTTACGATCTTTTTAACAAGGAATCAAAGGCAATAGACATAGAAAGATAAGATAATCATTTGCTAGGCTGTTTGCTGGATTCATTAGGAATCGTTGAAAAATGTTCGTGCACAATTAACCATTTTGGATTCTTTTGGAACACCATGGTTCCCCGTGCTCTAACATTCATGATTCTACCAGTAAAACTATAGTCATCTACAATCATGCCAGTATGCTCTATAACAAAAGTTGCAATTGCCATGTCATCAAACAAATCAACCTTCAGATCCTCAATCTTGAAATCATAATCAGATACACTCGCAAAATACAACTCTTCCTACATACACGCCTCATTATAGTCCATTCGCATGTACGGCGGCGTGTCACCAAACTTTGAAAACCTCTTATCGTTGTAGTGTAGTGACTGTATTGTCTGCAGCTCCTTGCTCTTTCCAATCTCAAATGACAAGTAAACTAGTTTCTTAACTACGTCCTCCTCGCTTTCAACCAAATTGACTGTCCTATAGGGGCAAAATATTTATAATTATAGAAGGTAAGCATAGCAGACAAATATGCTAAATACGTATAGCGAAACAACTGGCACGCATGTGGATTTACTTTTGCTAGTTGTCTTGCTAGATTAAACCTTGTAGATTTATCTGCAGGGTTTTTGGAAGTGATTTGAAAAATGGTTGAGTTATCTGGTTCTCAGGCTCTTATGCGTGCTTTAGAGAAGGAAGGAGTGGATATTGTATTCGGTATGCCAGGCGGAGCAAACCTTCCAATGTATGATGAGCTAACACGCAGCAACATAAGACATGTTCTTGTTAGACATGAGCAATCAGCTGCACATATGGCCGATGGTTATGGAAGAATAAAGAGAAAACCCGGCGTGTGTTTTGCAACGTCTGGTCCAGGTGCAACCAACCTTGTAACTGGTATAGGTACAGCTTACATGGATTCCGGTCCTATGGTAGCAGTAACGGGCCAGGTGCCAAGAGAAATGATCGGCAGGGATGCATTTCAGGAATGTGACATTATGGGCATCTGCACTTCTATAACAAAATACTGTTTCCAACCACGATCTGCAGCAGAGATTCCAGAGATGGTAAAGAAAGGTTTCTACATCGCAGAGAGTGGAAGACCAGGTCCAGTTCTGATCGATATTCCCAAAGATGTACAGCAAGAAGTATCAGAGGTTACATTTCCAGAAATAATTAGAGTAAGAGGATACTCGCCGCATATTGATCCTGACATAGAACAGGTTGGAAAAGCTGTAGAACTACTTCTTAATGCAGAGCGACCGATGATAATGGCTGGCGGCGGAGTGCATATATCTGGGGCTTTTCATGAACTGCAAGCACTAGCAGAACTTCTAATGATACCTGTGGTTACAACCTTCAAGGGCAAAGGTGCATTCCCTGAAAACCATCCGCTAGCACTTGGACCCATAGGGATGCATGGTCATGAAGAAGCCAACAAGCTGATACTGGAGTCTGATGTCTTACTAGCGATAGGAGCTAGATTCTCTGACAGGTCTGTAGGAAAATTCGACGAGTTTGGTCAGAGAATGAAGATAATACATATTGACATAGACCCAGCAGAGATTGGAAAGAACAAAACTGTAGACGTTCCAGTTGTTGGAGATGTTAAAGCTTCACTTCGTGCCCTTGTGAAGATGCTGGCACGACGCATTGCCAAGAAAGAAGGTGACAGCACTTGGGTCAAACATATCAATGAAGTAAAAGACGCTGTGCATAGCAACATAAAGGATGCTTCAAGAGACATAACAGCTAGAAAATCACTCAAGAAGTTGAGAGAACTATTACCACCAGAGTCAATCGTTACCACAGAGGTTGGCCAGTGTCAAATGTGGACTTCGCTTCACTTCGATATCATGCAGCCTGGCACGTTCTTCAGCTCAACAGGTTTAGGCACTATGGGTTTCGGCTTTCCTGCTTCAATAGGAGCTAAAGCTGCAAGACCTGATGTTCACGTTGTAGACATTGCTGGCGATGGCAGTTTCAACATGACAGAAAATTCCCTTGCAGTCTCTGTTATCGATAACCTGCCTGTAATAGTATTTCTGATGAACAACCTTTCGCTGGGTATGGTAGCACAGTGGCAGAGACTCTTCTACGACAGACGTTACATGGGTATAGATCTTAAAGGCGGACCAGATTTTGTTAAACTTGCTGAAGCATATGGGGCTCAGGGAATAAGAGCACAATCAATGGACGAACTCGATAAAGCTATACGGGTGGCACTGAAGAGCGATGTTGCTACTGTGATAGACATAATGATAGATCCAGAAGAAGACGTGTTTCCTTTCGTAGCACCAGGCACAGGACTAAAGGATATGATCACAGCAGCATAGGTGAGAAAGATGGGATGGAGTATAATTTCTGCTTTGGTTGAAAACAAGCCTGGTGTCCTATTCAAGGTCTCTAACATGTTCAGAGCCAGAAGTTTCAATATCGAAAGCTTATCAGTGGGACCTACAGAGCAGCCAGATCTATCAAGAATCACTGTAACAATAGACAGCGATGAGCGTGTAACGGAACAAATGGTGAAGCAGCTACGCAAGTTAATTGATGTGGTTGATGTTACGCGATTGGCTGTAGATACAACTGTGTATAGAGAGCTCGCATTGTTAAAATTGAAGGCAGTGGATCCAAATTCAAGGATGGAGATAATGAACCTTGCGACTGTTTTCAGGGGAAAGATCGTTGACGTTAGCAAAGGATCTATAATGGTCGAGATAACGGGCACACCAGACAAGATAGATGCTTTCAAGAGTCTGGTAGAACATTATGGCGTAATACAGCTAGCAAGGACAGGGGTTTCAGCTCTACCAAGAGGTGCAGTGTATGAGTGAAGAATATGTTAGAATCTATGATACTACTCTAAGGGATGGCGAACAAACGCCCGGAGTTACACTGACTCCACAGAATAAAGTAAAGATCGCCGTTCAGCTTGATAAACTAGGAGTAGATGTAATCGAAGCAGGATTTCCCATCATATCGCAAGGGGAGATGGACGCAGTTAAGGATATTGCAAACCAAAACCTTTCATGTGAGATTTCTGGTCTTGCTAGAGCAGAGAAGAAGGATATAGACGCTGTAATGAAATGTGATCTCAAATATGTTCATACTTTCATAGCAACATCTGATATACATCTGAAGTACAAGTTGAAGAAGACAAGAGAGGAAGCACTGCAGAAAGCAATAGAAGCTGTAGAGTATGCAAAATCACACGGTCTTGTATGCGAATTTTCAGCTGAAGATGCTACCAGAACGGAAAGAGAATTTCTGAAGCAGGTGTATAAAGCAGTAGTCGATGCTGGTACAGATAGAATAGACATTCCCGATACTGTAGGATATTCAAACCCAGGATACGTAAGCACGCTGATAAAAGATCTGAAGGAAGTGGTTAACGTTCCAATAAGCATGCACTGCCATGATGATTTTGGCCTTGCTGTAGCCAATTCTATAGCTGCAATTGATGCCGGTGCTTCATGCGCACATGTAACAATAAACGGCCTTGGCGAGAGAGCGGGCAATACCTCACTTGAAGAGTTTGTCATGGCATTACATTGTCTGTATGGAAAGAAAACCAAAATAAAGACTGAATTACTGTATGAAACTTCCAGACTAGTTTCAAGTCTAACTGGCGTAATTGTTCAACCTAACAAAGCAATTATTGGCGAAAACGCATTCGGTCATGAATCTGGAATCCATACACACGGTGTGATTTCAAACCCATTGACATACGAACCCATCAATCCAGAGATTGTAGGAAGGAAAAGATGGCTTGAGGCTGGGAAGCATGCGGGAATACATGGAGTCTCTGCTATGCTGGAAGAGTATGGGCTAGTACCCACACAGGAGCAATTGAAAGACATCGTTGCAAAGGTGAAAGATCTGGGAGACAAGGGCAAGAACGTTACAGACGCAGATCTTCTTGCCATAGCATCGCAAGTAATGCGACAAGAAGGACTTGAACAGAAAATAAAATTGAATGATTTTGTAGTAACAACTGGTATGAATGTTGTTCCAACCGCATCTGTGCGTTTAATAATTGATGGTAAGGAATTTGTTGCTGCAGATACCGGCTTGGGCCCAGTTGACGCTGCACTAAAAGCAATACAGAAAATTGCTGATGAGCTTGCAAATATCAAGTTACGAGAGTTCAGGTTGGAATCAATAACTGGTGGGTCCGATGCCCTTGCAGAAGTTAGCATAAAGGTAGAGGATAAAGATGGTCATATAGCGTCTGCAAGAGCCGCTGGCGAAGATATTGTAATTGCAAGTGTGCAGGCGATGGTCAATGGACTTAACAGAATAATGCTCAAACGAACCATAGACAAAGATAAAGAGTTAAGGAAATACACGGTTTAGCTGCCATGTATAAATTAGCGCTTATTTCTGGCGATGGCATAGGGCCAGAAATATCAAAAGCAACGAAATCTGTTCTACAGTTAATTCACGATAAGTTCGACGTGAAGTTTGAGATAACAGATGTGGAGGCAGGCGACTCTGTTGTAAAGAAGGGTGAAAAAGCATTACCAGATCACGGTTTTCAGGTAATAAAGAACTCCGATGTGTGTATGAAAGCGCCGATAGGCGAAAGTGCTGCCGATGTTATAGTATATCTACGCAGAGTATTTGATCTGTATGCAAATGTTAGGCCTGCAAAGAACTATCCTAACATACAAGCGTTAAAAGATAACATAGATATGGTCATTGTCAGGGAAAATACCGAAGACGTCTATGCTGGATTAGAATATGATTTTGAAAATGCAAGCATTGCAATACGATTGATTACCAAGAAAGCGTCAACAAGAATTGCAGAGTATGCGTTTAAGCTAGCAAAGTTTAGAAACAAAAAGAAAAACGTGATAGCGGTTCATAAGGCTAACCTGC
The DNA here is from genome assembly GCA_964372525.1 of uncultured Nitrosopumilales archaeon. Lineage (GTDB taxonomy): Archaea > Thermoproteota > Nitrososphaeria > Nitrososphaerales > UBA213 > CAYJTD01. The sequence goes on from CAYJTD010000014.1 coordinate 16,707, forward strand.
TTAGAAAGACAGATGGCCTGTTTTCAACTGCATGCAGAGAAGTATCGCAAAAGTATGCTGACATAAAGTTCAGTGAAATGTATGTGGATGCATGCGCTATGAATCTAATCAGAAATCCTGAAAATTTTGATGTGATAGTAACCACAAATCTGTTCGGAGATATTTTATCCGATGAAGCTGCACAGGTAGTGGGGAGTTTGGGCATTGCGCCGGCAGCAAATATTGGTGATAGCTTCGCAATATTCGAACCTGTACATGGGTCGGCTCCAGATATAGCAGGCAAAGGAATAGCAAACCCATTATCTATGATTTTATCTGCAAAGATGATGTTTGACTGGTTAGCAATGAAGAATAACGACAACAAATGCATTGTAGCATCTAACAAAATAGAAGACACAGTTACGAAAGTTCTGGCAAAGGGAATAAAGACACCTGACATTGGTGGTAGCAACAGAACTGATGATGTAACAAATGCTGTACTGACAGAACTAAAGTCTACCTAGGCGGTCGTTTCTGCCAAACCCTCAGCATCATTATGAAAGGTATCGCAAGAACGATCGTTGCTATGAGAACAGGCAGATAAGCACTCATATCCACATTGAATCCAAGTGCAAGCAGAAAAGGAAAAGGGTAGATAGTGTAGATCCATATGGTTCCCAAAAATACTATTAAAATTATGTTGCGTCTAACGAATCGCTTCAATGGAATCGATTTTTTGTCCCTGCATTTTATGCATTTAATACCTTCACTGACCATGCATGATGAACAAACTGATTTGCCGCAATAGGCGCATTTATTCTCGGCAAACCTGCTTCCACAGATCTCGCACCCCAACACAACTAAATACATGCAGTGGAAATGATTTAACCTTAACTTTCTTAAGGTTACTACGGCTTTAACCTTTCAGTATCTCTAGGATACAACACTACTTCCCTGATGTTGCTTGCATTACATATTACCATCATTAATCTGTCAAGTCCAATGCCCCATCCAGAGTGTGGAGGCATGCCCCATCCAAAGACCTGCAGGTGATCTTTGAACTCATCTGGGTTAAGACCCTGCTCCACGAGCCTTGCCTTCAATTTATTGACATCATGCTGTCTTCTGCCTCCCGAACATAGCTCCAAGTATCCGTACTGTAGATCGAATGAACATGACAATTCAGGGTTATCCTCTTTTTCATGTATATAAAATGGTTTAAGCTTTAACGGCCAGTCTTTTATGAAGTAGTAGCCTTTGCGTTTTTCTCCCAGAACTCGCAACGCATGATCAGGCAAATCTTCCCCAAACTCCAATTTTATATCATGACTTTTGAGCTCATCAAGTACCTGCGCATAGGTTATGCGCTCAAACGGTGATGATGGAACTGTTATTTCTGTACCTATATGTTTCAGATCGTCAACACATTTCTCTTTAATATCAGCCAGAACATTTACAACCATCTGTTCAGCTACCTGCATAACGCCTTCAGCATCCATAAACGCACCTTCGATATCTATGCTAATGAATTCGTTCAAATGTCGTACAGTGTGGGATTTCTCTGCACGATAGTAGGGAGCTATTTCAAATACTCTATCTAGCGCCATTGTCAACTGTTCTTTGTACAGTTGCGGGCTCTGTGCAAGGTAAGCCTTCTTGCCGAAATATTCCAGAGAGAAGAGGTTGGCGCCTCCTTCGCTTGCGCTCCCGATTATCTTTGGGGTGTTGACTTCAATGAAACCATGTGAAACCAGTGTTTTCCTAATCGATTGC
>CAYJTD010000015.1:0-16994 GCA_964372525.1 uncultured Nitrosopumilales archaeon
TGCCCGCAGTTTTTGGCAACACAGTAGCCATATCACCCATCTCACTAAACATTCTTGGAGACTGGATACCTATTACATGTACGACAGAAATGATCGAGGAAGATGTTAAGGGAATAACTGGCGAACTTGAAGCTAAAGTTAATGAAATGCGAACTGCTGGTATGGGTACCAGAGGAGATCAGGTGTTAGCGTTAGCTGAAGATGCCAAACAACTTACTGCTGAAGGAAACCACCTTGGTGCAAGGGAGAAGATAATTACAGCTTATGATGTTTTGAATGAAGGTCAGGACGAAAAAGTAACAGAACGTATACCCAGATGCGCAGCAGAAAATGAAATGTTCCTATGGGCATGGTATGCCATAGCATCTATTGCGTTCAGTAGTATGGTCATGAAGGTAACGAAGACTGGAACGGATTATGGCATGTAGGTCTTCCATTAGTACAATAATACTTAATCTCAGTTAAAATATTCAAGAGAGTAAAATCGGATCTATTATTGGTTCATAAGACGTGTAGATACGCTTAAAAGACCGTTAGGCTGTAATTTTCATATGAAGGGTGGACGTGTTTGGAAATCTTTCACAGCGTAGTGTGAAATTCCAACGTATAAGTATAAACGAGACACCCTTTGAATTCTTCCAGAAACTTTACCAAAAACACAATCACACATTCATTTTGGAATCATTAACGGGACCAAAAGAGATGTCAGAAATGTCTGTAATCGGCTTCGATCCAATGTTAATAGTAACTGCAAATGCGAACAAACTTACGGTAACAGATAGTGATGGTGACAGAGACATATACGAAGTTAACGAACCCATGCAGCAGATACGCGAATTAATACCGCGAGTAAATGATGACAGGTTCAGGTATATAGGAGGTGCTGTTGGTTATGCAAGTTATGACGCAATAAGGTATTGGGAGAATATACCAACGAAGAATGAAAGATCTACGTACCCAGAGATGGAGTTCGGGATATACACTGACGGCATACTTTTCAATCATAGGGAGAACCAAGTTCACTACTTCTACTTGGATAAGCCTAGGATAGCCGATCTGGAACTTGGCGATGTTTCAAACGAACCATTTACCTATAATGAACCAGTAAGAAATGTGAATGAAGATAGATTTGGTAAAATGGTAGAAAGAGCCAAAGAATACATCTACGATGGTGACATATACCAGGTGGTTCTTTCCAAGCGTTTCAACTTCGATATAAATGGAGATCTGATGAAAGTCTATGAAAGACTTAGAGAAGTGAATCCTTCACCTTACATGTATTTTCTGAAGATGGAAGATAAATCGATAGTTGGTTCAAGCCCGGAGATGTTGGTAAGGGTAAACGCTAATGGAGTAGAAACATTTCCTATTGCTGGCACTAGGCCTATCAGCAGTGATAGGCAAAAAAATCTGCAGCTTAGAGAAGAAATGCTTCATGATGAGAAGGAGCTTGCAGAACACACGATGCTGGTGGATCTTGCAAGGAATGATATAGGCAGGGTATGTAAGTGGGGCACTGTAAAGGTTGATGAGTTAATGACAGTGAAGGAGTTCAGCCATGTGCAGCATATAGTCTCACATGTTGCTGGACAGCTGCAAAATAACTATGACTGCTATGATGCTTTCAAGGCTGTCTTTCCTGCTGGCACAGTTTCCGGTGCACCAAAGGTTAGGGCAATGGAAATAATTGATGAATTGGAACCAGATACAAGAGGACCATATGCTGGCGCGCTTGGTTACTTTTCCTTCAATGGAAATTGTGACTTTGCAATTACTATAAGATCAATGTTTGTAAATTCAAATAAAGCGTATATACAGGCGGGAGCTGGCATTGTTGCTGATTCAGTTCCTGAGAACGAATGGATGGAAACAGAACATAAGGCAAACGCATTGATGGAAGCTCTAAGGAGGGCATCTAAATGAAGATCCTTGTGATAGACAATTATGATTCATTTACTTACAATTTAGCGCAGCTGCTTGGAGAGCTAAAAACAGAACCTATTGTAATAAGAAACGACAAAATAACATTGCAAGAAATAGAAAAGATGAATCCTGATGCTATCGTAATATCTCCTGGACCGGGACATCCTGCTAACAAGAGAGATTTCGGTGTTTGCTCCAACGTTATAACTGAACTCGGACCCAAAATTCCTATCCTTGGTGTTTGCTTAGGGCATCAGGGCATAGTGCATGTTTATGGAGGCAAGGTAATACATGCAAAGAAGTTGAGGCATGGGAAGACCAGCGATATAGAACATAGTAACACAGACATCTTTGAGGGTGTATCTAACCCATTCAGGGCAACAAGGTACCACTCATTGGTAGCTCAACCAGATACAATACCAGAATGCTTGGAATTAACAGCTAGATCGAAAGACGATGGCGAGATCATGGGGATAAGACATAAAGAGCACTTGATGATGGGAGTCCAATTTCATCCTGAATCTGTGTTAACAGATGATGGTAGGAAGATACTCGGGAATTTTCTGAAGATGGTGAAGCGATGATTAAAGATTTAGTGAAGAAACTGACAGAGCGTCAGGATCTAACCTATGAAGAAGCTGCGGAATGCATGCGTGAGATAATGGGAGGTAAGGTAGATGATACATCGATAGCAAATTTCCTCCTTGCATTAAAGACGAAGGGTGAAACTGTTGATGAATTGAAGGCGATGCTTGACATCATGAATGGGTTTAGCATTAAGATAAGACCGTCTGTTAATGGCAGGTTAGTTGACACCTGTGGCACTGGGGGAGATAAGATAAAGACATTCAATATTAGCACGGCAGCTGCTTTCATTGCCTCAGCTGCAGGTGTAAACATAGCGAAGCATGGAAACAGATCCGTATCTGGTGTATGTGGAAGCGCAGACGTTCTAGAATATTTTGGATATGATTTGAACGCTGAACCTAACAGTGTAGAAAAGTGTATAGAACAATTGGGAATAGGGTTCATGTTTGCGCCAAGATTTCATCCTGCAATGAAGAACGTTGCAAATGCAAGAAAGCAACTTGGCGTCAGAACTACTTTCAACATACTTGGACCTTTAAGCAATCCCGCAGACGTGGATGCGCAAGTTGTAGGTGTTTCTGAGCTGGCATTGATAGACAAGATTGTCCAAGTGCTAAAAACTTTGAGAGAGGAGGCAATGGTGTTTCATGCAAAAGATGGTTTAGACGAACTGTCTAATACATGCATAAACCATGTAGCATGGTTAAAGAACGGTAGCATAAACAAATTCGATCTCAATCCCAGAAGTTTCAAGATAAGTATTGCAGATCCTGCTGATATAAGTGCGGTGAGTAAAGAAGAATCTGTGGAACATACGTTCAGGGTTTTAAATGGAACTGCAAGTGAAAAGAGAACCAGTATAGTTCTGCTTAATGCTGCCGCATCATTAATAGTTGCGAACAAATCTGATTCATTTGAAGATGCTATAGAACTTGCAAAGAAGACTATTCAGAGCGGCAAAGCGTACGAGAAGCTCAAGTCACTGATCAAACACTGCGGTAACATATCGGTGTTTGAGGAGTTAGAAAAGAAATGGCAAAATTCCTGAAAACCCTAGCAGATAATGCTAGGAAAGCAATCAATGATGGCAATTACAACATTGATTTTACAATTTACAAGCCAATATTTAGCATGAAAAATGCGATCAAAAATTGCAAACACGCTCCTATAATAACAGAAATAAAATTTGCGTCACCTTCAATGGGCACTATAAGGGAGTATATGGATCCCGCAAGGATAGCTAGAGACATGATCGACGCTGGTTGTATTGGGTTGTCGATATTAACACAGCCATACATGTTTAACGGTTCAATGAACTATCTTGCTAATATTAGATTGATAACTGATACCCCACTACTCATGAAAGATATAATGATCAGTGATGTTCAGATTGAGGCTGCAAAGAAGATCGGTGCTGATTGTATATTACTCATAAGTTCTATGTTCAACGAAAACTTATGCGAAAAAAGCATAGAATATTTTATTGAAAGGGCCCATAAACTAGGTTTAGAAGTGTTGCTTGAGACACATACTGAAGAGGAGTTCAAGGAGGCAATGAACAGTAATGCGGATCTGATCGGCATAAATAATAGGAATTTGGATGCAATGAACGTTGACATCAAAACTACTGAAACTATACTAAAGCTATGTGAGAAGAAGAAATTTGTAATAAGTGAAAGTGGGATATCAGAACCTGATCATATAAGGTATCTCAAGAGTGTTGGTGCTGATGCATTCCTAATAGGAACTAGCATAATGCAGTCCAATAACATTAAAGACAAGGTAAGTGAGTTAGTGATGGCTGTATGAAACTAAAGCAGTATCCTGTAAAAGGCAAGTTTGGTAAATTTGGAGGACGGTTTGTACCGGAAACTCTGATCCCTGCACTGGAAGAGCTAGAGAAAGCGTATATGAAATTCAGGAAGGATAGAAAGTTCAAACAAGAATTGGATTATTATATGAAAAAATATGCAGGAAGGCCGACTCCATTATACTTTGCAAGTAACCTGACCAAAGTTTTTGGAGGAGCAAGGATCTATCTTAAACGCGAGGATTTGTTGCATGGGGGCGCACATAAAATCAACAATACTTTAGGACAGGCTTTACTCGCTAAAAAGATGGGTAAGGAGCGAATAATAGCTGAAACTGGAGCAGGACAACACGGAGTTGCAACCGCAATGGCATGTGCAGCGCTTGGGCTAAAGTGTGAAGTCTATATGGGCTCAAAAGATGTCGAACGTCAGAAGTTGAATGTCTTTAGGATGAAGCTTTTGGGTGCAAAAGTGCATCCAGTTGATGCAGGTTCCCAAACGTTGAAAGATGCTATCAACGAAGCTCTAAGGGACTGGATAACAAATGTAAGAACAACCTACTACCTGCTTGGATCTGTGGTGGGACCTCATCCATACCCTATGATGGTTCGTGATTTTCAGAGTGTGATTGGCAAGGAGGTAAGGCAACAAATCAGAAAACTGGCAAAGAAGATGCCAACGGCAATCATAGCATGTGTAGGTGGCGGAAGCAATGCCATGGGAACTTTTCATGAATTCTTGGATAGCAAGGTTTCCCTATACGGTGTTGAGGCTGGCGGCGAAGGATTGAGCACAGAAAAGCATTCGGCAACTCTATGTGCAGGAACCGAGGGAGTTCTGCATGGTATGATAACATATTTGCTTCAGGACCCAGATGGTCAAATACTTGATACTCATAGCATTGCGGCAGGTTTAGACTACCCAGGCGTTGGCCCGGAGCACTCATTCCTAAAAAGCATGGAACGTGTGCAATACACAAATGTTAGCGACGCCGATGCCGTCAATGCATTCCAAGCACTATCGAAGTATGAGGGTATAATTCCTGCGCTAGAACCGGCACATGCAGTTGCATATGCAATGAAAATTGCAAAAAATTATGGCAAGAATGATGCTATTGTAGTAACATTGTCTGGCAGGGGAGACAAGGATGTAGAGGTTGTTGAACAATATCTAGCGATGCATAATGACCAAAATCAGTGAAGCTTTTTCAACATTAAATTCTAGGAAGGAGCATGCGTTGATTGGATATGCCGTAGCTGGTTATCCAAATCATGATTCGACTTTTGATGTTGTAAAGGCCATGGTCAAAGGTGGTGTTGATGTAGTTGAACTAGGAATACCGTTTTCGGATCCAATAGCAGATGGGCCAACGATACAGAAAGCATCGTATAGCGCACTACAAAAGGGAATGACTCCTAACAATGCGTTGGACATAGCAAAAAGAATCAATGACAGTCTTAACGTACCATTAGCAATAATGACCTACTGCAACATCCTGTATAAACCAGGTTTTAACACCTTCCTGAAAAATGCCAAAGCTAGTGGTATAGATGGTTTGATCATACCCGATCTAAACGTTGAAGAATCCATGGAATTTAAAAAATACGCATCGAAATACGATCTAGATACCATATTTTTGATCTCACCTAATACTAGTGATAGTAGGTTGAAGACTATAGTAAAGGCAACATCTGGTTTTCTTTACTTGGCGTCTGTCTTCGGCACAACTGGAGAACGAAAAGGTTTTGAAGATTACACCGCGAAGGCGATAAAACATGTTAAAACATTCTCTAAAGGTAAAGTTCCTTTAGCAGTTGGCTTTGGTGTGAGTAAAGGCGAGCATGTGAAGTTCATGCTCGACAGTGGTGCTGATGCCGTTATAGTGGGAAGTGCTTTCATCAATGTAATTGATCAGGGTAATGGGCGTGAAATGGTAAGCAAAATAGAAGAATTGGCAAGAAGTTTAAAGAGCGCTACAAAGTAAAAATGGAATAACAATTAAAAAGCGGTTTTACCATACCTAGATATGCAGGAAGAAGAGGTAAATTCTAACGCAAAATACATCTTCGTCACTGGCGGTGTTATGTCTGGTTTAGGTAAGGGCATCACAACAGCTTCTCTGGCAAAACTGTTACAATTATGTGGCTTGAAGGTTTCATGTATAAAGATTGATCCATATCTGAACTTTGATGCAGGAACTATGAATCCTATAATGCATGGGGAAGTATTTGTTACCAACGATGGCGGTGAATGTGACATGGATATTGGAACTTATGAGCGCTTTCTTGACGTCGATCTAACACGGGATCATAACATCACCACTGCACAGATCTACGCAAAAGTGATGGAGTCGGAGAGGAAAGGAGAATACTTGGGGCAATGCGTACAGATAATTCCGCATATAACAGATGAGATAAAGAACAGGATCAAAACTACCGCAAAGCATGATGACGTAGATGTGCTAGTTGTAGAATGCGGTGGTACTGTAGGTGACATTGAAAGCCTTCCATTTCTGGAAGCGATGAGGCAGATGCGTCTGCAGGAAGGAATGGACAAAACGTTGTTCGTGCATGTTACACTGGCACCGATGCTTGATGTTGTAGGCGAGATCAAGACCAAACCTACACAGCACAGTGTTCAGGAATTACGAAGGATCGGTATACAACCAGATATCATTACTGTAAGATCGAAGGTTCCTTTAGACGCTAGCGCAAGAAGAAAGATATCTCTGTTTGCGAACGTTGAAGAGAAGGCTGTAATTTCTAGCCATGATTCCACTTCAATATACACGGTTCCTGCAATTTTGGAGGAACAGGGAATACATATTACCGTTATACGTAAACTCAATCTTGATACAAAACCGTTCAGATGGGGCGACTGGTCTGAAGTATTGAACTCATATAGACACTTCAAGGATGATGTGAAGATAGCAATGGTTGGCAAGTATGTGAAGTTAGCGGACAGTTACGATAGCATTAACCATGCATTGAGTCATGCAGGGGCAAAACTCGGCCATAAGGCCAATATAGATTTTGTAGATTCAGAACAACTTGAAAACGGCAATTTGCAGTCTCTAGACAATTATGACGGAATACTGGTACCAGGAGGGTTTGGTGCACGTGGAAGCGAAGGAATAATCAATACAGCAAATTATGCTAGAGTGAACAATATCCCATACTTGGGAATATGCTTTGGTTTTCAATTGGCAGCTGTTGCATTTGCTAGACATGCTTGTAACTTATCAAATGCAAATTCGACAGAAATTACTTCTAATACCAAAGATCCTGTAATCGATTTGTTGCCAGAACAGAATGACATTGATAACATGGGAGGAACAATGAGATTGGGGGCACATGAAATTGATGTTGTACCTAATACGGTTGCGCATAAACTGTATGGATCAACCAAGATAGTGAAGAGGCATAGACATAGGTATGAATTCAACCAAGAATACAGAGAACAATTCGAGAAACTCGATATGATATTTTCTGGCGCTAGTGATGGAGGTAGGAGAATGGAGATATTGGAAATACCAAATCATAACTTTTACCTCGCAGTGCAATACCATGCAGAATTTACAAGCAGACCAGGCAAACCAGAAGAGGCGTTTCTATCATTTGTAGAAGCTGCTATAAAGAACAAAAAGATCAGATCTTAAGTTCGTATATTCTCTGTCTTGCATCCCTTAACGACACTTTCTTCTTTACATAACCTTTATCGAGCAGATAACTCAAGGCAAGCCTGACAGTTCTTTCTGGAAGCATGCTTCTTGATGCCAACTCTTTCTGGCTTAACGGTCCTTCATATTCAAGAGTTTTAAGAACCAGTTTGGCACTAGGAGGCATACCGAGTAGCTCTTCTGCGAGTCGTACCTTCTTTGCAATAAGTGATGTTGCAATAGAGTCCTCTGCAAGACTAATTAGTCTAGCAGGAAACTGATGTTTTGAACATTCAAGACTATTCCTTACTCTCAGACGTTTGCCACCATCTAAAATGACTTCACAATGATACCTGCTTGTGATATCGTTAATCTCAACCAGTGTATCTTCTGGTACAACTAACGGCCTTCTAGTGACATCAACAGAGCTTACAGACACTATAACAAACACCTTTGCCTTGGGCAGAACCATTGGACCACCAGCAGACATCGAATATGCTGTAGAACCTATCGGCGTAGATATTATAACACCGTCACTGTTGTCATGCCACACGTCTTCTCCATTAATATTCAATTTATGTTCCATCAATGTGGCACTTTTAGAGGGAAATATTGCAACATCATTAAGAACAGGTTCTACGTCTTTACCATCCACCTTAACACCTATACGCGTAACTTCGTCTACACCGAAATCTCCACTCTTCAATCTATTGATTGCGATATCCAAGTTTTTGGCTTCAACCTGTGCAAGGAATCCAGTGGAATCTGATTCGTATATACCTAATACAGGCGGAGAATCACTAACCATCTGATGGAAATATTGTAGCAATCCTCTATCTCCTCCCATTACTATTACTACGTCAGCATCGTTGGTAGTTGCATACTGTTTCTTCATAACCAATGTTTGCACACCAAGACTTTCAAGTGTCTTTTTTACCTGTCCAAAAGTACCATCGCTTTGTTCGCTGTCTAAAAGTGCTATGCGCACAAAAATTAATGTGTAATTACTTTAATTTAAATTCAGTCCTCAACTATCATCATGGTTAGCGTGGATTTTACATATTCTAGCTGCCTTATTTTATTAAATACAGTCTCTTTTATTTTTGGATGAGAATCACCTTCTACCATGACAATTATATCGTATGCACCATACACTTCGTAGATTTCCTTCACATTAGGTACTTTTTTCAATTCCTCTACTACCTCAGCATCTTTTCCAGAATCTACGGTGATGAGTACTAGGGCTTTTGGCATGACAGTAATATTGTATACTAAATAAAAAACCTGTTTATACGGTTAGTGCTTTGATGTTGCTATGCAGTGTTGAAGCATACTCTTCCACCTCTTTTCTACATGGTATCTTTTCTATTCCTGTCTTGGTTGTCTTTAACGCCACAACCGCCGCAGCAACACCATAGCATAGCGCCCATTGAGTATCACTGGTTTGCACAAATGCTGACGTGTACGCACCAGCAAAGATATCACCAGCACCGGTAGAATCTTTGATATCAACAGCATCTGTTGTAATTTCGCATAGACGTTGGTTGTGTAACATCACTGTTCTATTATTAATAGTCATTATTGCAGTTTTAACACCTAATTTGTATAGCGCATCTATACTATGCAAACCCGTGAGTGCAAACGCCTCTTCCCTATCAACTTTAATTGCATCTATATTTAGTTTGGAAAAATCCATTATAGTTTTATCAATATAACAACTACTATCATCTCTAACTTTCCTTACGAATCCCTGTGGGTCAACAAACACAAAGTTTGCAAGTTTAGATACTTTACTGATTACATCAGAACTGACCTCGTTTATTATGGGACTTATTATGCAGGCATCAACATCAACATCAACATCATCAGCAGTTATGTCAGCACATCTTGCCAGAAGGAAAAGTTTCCTTTCACTTCCGTCTATGATAATTTTAAATCTGGTAGTAGGTTTGCCCGATATGCAGTTATCGGAGATGATCAAACCTTTCTTGCTCAACACATCTTTATACTCAAAGTCTGTCCCAATTTTTGTTATAAGACTTACATCATGAGACAACGATTTTATCGTTAAACCACTATAGCATGTAGGTCCTCCAATTGTTGTTGTGTTTATCCTATTGCTTTGAATATGATCTATCGGTGTATGCGAAACTACAGCTATTTTCACACACAGATTCCTTGCATCTTATATTATAACTGTGTCTCATCTGATTAAATTACTACAGCATCTTGTCATCGTAAACTAGCATAACACTTAAAACATGCCAACAAGGTGTAAAATGTATGCCAAAGAAAAGAGCCAGTCGGGGACGTTCTAAAGGAGGTAAGGGTCGCTCTGCATTAGTTCAGTGCAGTAATTGCGCAAGATGGATCCCTAAGGATAAGGCAAAGAAGGTCACTTCAAGATTAAGTTTGGTAGAACCACAACTTGCAAAGGAACTTAGGGCAAGTGGCACATACATCGCATCTCCAACTATACTAAAGACTTACTGCGTATCATGCGCTGTTTACTATGGTGTTGTGAAGGTTAGGTCGGAACAGGAAAGAAGAACGGGCGGTAGATTACGCTAATTTTGTCTTATACGTGATACAACTGAAACAACTCTCTGAATGAATGTTATACCAGCTATTATCGCTACTACTATCATACCATATTCAACAGCGTTAGCAAAACCTATACTACCAATGCTGAAGGCTGCTATCACAATCAAACGTTCAGCTCTTTCTCCAATGCCTACTCCTTTAAGCTCAATTCCCAATGATTCGGCTCTCGCTCTAGTATAACTGACCAATAGTGAGAGACCTAATGCAAGTAACACTATTCTTCCATCCGCTAGTCCTCCATAGAGTATGCCTAAAAATATGGCTACTTCAGCAACTTTGTCAAGCGTTGAATCCAAAAATGCACCTTTGCGAGAGATCTGTTTGGTTGCTCTTGCAACACTTCCATCAACTATATCGAAGAAACCAGATATCAATAAGATTATGCCACCATAAATGGCAACGTGCATAATTCCAACGTCAGCACTTGCATATGCCAGCGCGGATAAAATGGCTAGTGCAAAACCAACAGAAGTCCAGAAATTTGGAGAGAGACCACTTGACGCAAACTTTAATCCCAAACTATTCATTGCCGGTTCTATTCTTTCTCGTATTCGGTTAAGCAAGTGTGTTATAATTTATATTTAGCAAGTATTTATAGGCTAGCGCCAAATATTGTGGGTAAATGGGCAAGATCAGCAAAGGCGTAAATTGTAGTGTAAATGGATGTAATAATACTGCGGTTAGATCATTGAGTGCCAACAGAGTGAAAGATGCTGGCCTTGATGTTGACACTGGCTCAAAACAGTCGTATCTTTGCAAAGAACATTATAAGGAATGGAAGAAAGAAATGAAGCAAAGTAAGAAAGATGATGTGTCATTGCGGTATGGCGGAGGATTCTAATCAGATCTGTTAGAAACCTTTAATTTCACTTTATTTATTCACTAAGTAATATGCGTATATTACAATTACACTCTAACTTCATAGAGTATGAACCAATTGAGAAGGAGATAGCATCTGCAGAGGAGATCGAGAAGAAGAGAGTCAGGCTTGAGGATATAGTGGTCGTTTTTGTTGCGGTTGAAAATGAAGATGATGAAAATGTAGCCAAAACTGCAGTAGATGAAATAAAGAAATCCCTCTCCAATTTGAAGTGCAATAAACTGCTGATTTATCCTTACGCACACTTGAGCTCGAATTTAGCTTCTCCAAGTACTGCATTAAGTGTAATAAAGTCGATGGAATCGTTCGCAAAAGATAGCATAGAAGTTCATAGGGCACCATTTGGATGGACAAAATCATTCAACATTAGTGTAAAAGGTCATCCATTAGCTGAGCATTCTAGTGCGATCTCACAACAAACAACTAAAGAAAATGTTTCTGCTGCATTGAAGGCTGAAGAGAAACTGGTATCATACTGGTATATACTGGATTCTGCTGGAAAGCTAACACCAGTAGAACAATATAATTTTGCAGACAAGAAAAAATTAGAGGTTTTGGCAAAGTATGAAACTGTGAAGAAAAGAACTGTTGACGAGCAACCTCCACATGTTAGGTTGATGAAAAAACTTGCAATCGCAGACTACGAACCTGCGTCTGATCTTGGCAACATGCGCTTCTATCCCAAAGGCAGATTAATGAAATCATTGATCGAACAATATGTTACTAGGAAGGTAATGGAGTATGGCGGTATAGAAGTTGAGACCCCTATAATGTATGATGCAAAGCATCCTAGCATGGAGAGTTACTTTAACAGATTCCCTGCAAGGCAGTACAACATAACTGACGAAGGGAGGCATTTGTTTCTACGATTTGCCGCGTGTTTTGGTCAGTTCCTTATGGCAAAGGATTTTCAGATTTCTTACAAACATTTACCCTTGAAATTGTATGAACTCACAAGGTATAGTTTCAGGAGAGAAAAAAGTGGTGAATTGGTCGGTCTGCGAAGATTAAGAGCTTTTACTATGCCGGATTGCCATGCTTTCTGTAAAGACATGGAACAGTCAAAGCAGGAAGCTATCAAGAGGTTTCGACTCTCAATGGATGTAATCAATGGTTTGGGGTTAACAATTGACGATGTTGAGATGGCTATGCGCTTTACAGAAGATTTTTACACAAATAACAAAGAGTTTGTTCATGAGCTTGTAAGAATGTTTGGCAAACCTATATTGATAGAAAAATGGAACGAGAGGTTCTTTTATTTTACGCTAAAATGGGAATTCAACTTTGTTGATAACTTAGGCAAAGCGTCTGCATTATCAACAGACCAGATAGATGTAGAAAATGGTGAAAGGTATAACATATTTTTCGTTGACGAAGATGGTTCCAAAAAGAATCCCATAATACTGCACAATTCTCCAAGCGGCGCAATAGAACGCGTGATCTACGCACTGCTGGAAAGAGCAGCTGGGATTCAGAAGGAGGGCAAGGTTCCAACTTTACCAACATGGCTTGCACCAACACAGGTCAGGGTATTACCGGTTTCTCATGAATACTTGCAGCACTGTGAAAAATTCGTGGAGCAGTTGGAACCGAATCAGATCAGAGTTGATCTTGATGACAGGGATGAAACACTCGGAAAAAGAATCAGAGAGGCAGAAACAGAATGGATACCATACATAATAGTTGTTGGGGAGAAAGAGGTTAAGAGTAGCAAGTTAAGTGTAAGGGACAGATCTGCTGGCAATGTAAAAGAATTGAGTGTTGATGAACTTGTCAGAGAAATCAGAGATGCGAACAAGGGCAAACCGTTTATGCCTTTGAACATGCCTAAAGAACTATCAAAGAGACCGCAGATAATGGTCTAATGTCTAGAATTCATGATTAATATTTCTGCCATCAGCTTTGCTGCCAGCACAGCAGTAGCACCAGTATCGTATGGCGGTGACAATTCTACTATATCAAAGCATTTTATTTTTTTGTTTTCCACCACATAAACAAGATCCATTAGTTGCTGTGATGTTATGCCTAGAGCTTCTGGTGTTCCCACACCTGGAGCAAATGCAGGATCTACAACATCAAGATCTATGCTAACGTATATGTTATCAAAGCTAGATACAGCATCTTTGAATAATTTTACACCATTACCATTCAATAGTTCCTTGCCAGAAATAGATTTTAAATTCATTTTATCCCTGAAATCTGCTTCTTCAGCACTAAATCCTCTTGCACCTACATGCACTATATTCCCAGCCCCTCTCTTCTCTATTACTCTACGCAAAAATGTTGCATGACTAAACTTCGTATCGGTAAATTCATCTCTGAGATCGTAGTGGGCATCAAACACCACTAGAGGTGTATTATCTGGCATGCTCATGTATGTTCCATAAGTAAGTAAATGCTCTCCACCAAGAACTACAGTCTGTTTGTTCTTTGCAACAACTTCACCAGTAACTTTGCCCACCATGTCGAGCATAACAGACGAATTAACAGTAAACTTGACGTTTCCAAGATCTTCTATGGTTAAACCTTCCAATTCGATATCGTAACGGGTAGAGTTTATCTCTATGTTAAGAAATGCATTTCTTAGAGTATTGGGACCAAATCTGGTTCCTGACTTGTATGAGCATGTAGCATCAAAAGGCACGCCAAAAATGTATACATCTGGTTCTTTGTTCTTTCCTTCTTGTGAAGCTGTGGGTGTTGCCAAATACAAATCAGCATAGCTCATTGGTCTTCGACCTGACTGTCATAAGACCAAATATAGACTTATTTGAAGTTTAAGATTAGTCTATTGAAATCTAGTACTTCCTCACGCCGGTAAACGGTTTGTTTAGAATATCAATTCTAATTTTTTTTAGAATAATATCAATCGCACTCTTTACCTCGTCTGCAGTGTTTGCAATCATCCTAACAAATACGCCATCATCTCTGGGAAGCGCGGATGCACTTCCATTAACAGAATTGTCGTCAAGTAAGTTATGGATAGCATCGCTTAGAACACTTGCATCGACTTTTTTTGTCAATATATACATATTTGCGAATACTGATTGCTGTTCCATAAAACCATCAAACAATCTCCATTTTTTTGGTTCTAAAAACACGGAGTCTATAAATCGTAATCTGGAATTCTGATCTGTTGCTATTGTCTTAAGGCAACATATATCATATTGAAAATATTCACCACTAGCAACTCTACCCGGAGTTATTATTTCTGAATATATTGCGGTAGCATTGTCATGAACCTGCATCTTTACGCATTGATAAAACCTACTATTTCTGTACGGAATTAATTGATCTGGAACAAATTCAAGATAGCAGTCATTACTCACAAACACATTTACCATTTGCGCCGCATAATTTCTATTCATCCTGTAAACCTTAGTTGCCGCTTGTGTGGTAACATGTGCTTGTGCGTTGTTCTCTAATCTAATATCAATACTTAATCTATCTCCTTGCAATATGCCACCAGAAGGAGACATGATGTATACATAAGCCATTTCTGGAAATGACTCTTCGATACGTAATATCTTTTGCACTTGTAGCGGAACTTTGCTGAAGAGTTCTCTTGCCACTGTTTTATTTTCATACGGATCTTTCTCCAATACTATTCTGATTTCTCCTGTTTTGCCAATTTCCCCTACATTCAGCTGTTTTACAACTTGTTCATATGGCAAAAATTCTTCTGGAATGTCATTCTGTACATAATCTGTTTCAAGCATTTTTCATTCCCTTTTTTGAAATGCTTTTTGGCTGTAATTCAAACAGTAGATCATGCACGATGTATTGCACGACATTGTCTATACCTTCTCCAGTTTTACAATTCATAAACACAAATGGCTTCTTTCCCCTTATTGTTTTGGCATCTCTTTCCATAACGTTTAGATCTGCACCCACATGCGGCGCTAAATCTATCTTATTAATTAATAACAGATCACAGCTAGTTATTCCTAATCCTCTCTTCCTTGGATACTTATCGCCACCAGCAACATCTATGATGTAGATAAAATAATCAGCCAACGCGGGACTGAACGTAGTTGTAATATTATCGCCACCACTTTCTATTATGATGAGATCTAGTTCTCTATGTCTTGATTCTATCTCATTGATAACTGCCATATTCATAGACGGATCTTCTCTAATAGCTGTGTGTGGACAGCCACCTGTTGCAAGACCTATCACCAGGTCCTCTGGCATCAACCTTTTCTCTATTGATAAACGAGCTCTCATTCTAGCGGCATCTTCTTTTGAAATCACATCGTTGGAAATTATTGCCGGTCTGTAACCTTTTGCAATTAATCTAGGAACTATTTGTTCGATGAGCATAGTCTTACCTGAACCAACAGGACCAGCAATTCCAAGCCTCGGTATACTTCCTGAACTCATATGATCATCTCAAGTTACAAACATTTTATTTTCAAGTCGTTCATGCATCATTTGAGCTATATCTAAACTAGGAAAGAATTGCCACATTGATTGTAACGGTTTGTTGACATTTTTTGCAGTTGCTAACATCGTTGGTTTCAACAAATTAATTATTTTTTGCCCTTGGTTATGATCAATTATGCCCAACCTAAGTGCAGCTCCAACAAAGCTTACTGAAAATGAGTATAGTAGAATTAACACTGAATCATGTTTTGGTATTCCGTATATGGTTGACACAATACCCAATGCTACCGGATAAATTCCTCTCGTTTTACCATTGACTATTGCTTTCCTATACTTCGTCAATAGACTATTTTTTGTAAAGGTATTCACACAATTCAATAGTTGCACACCAGATCTAACTGAAGCCTCGCGTATTTCTTTAACGAGTTTCATTGCATATAACATTTGATCGATCTCTATTATAGATCTGATATTTGATGTGTTCGCGGCATCTATTGCACGACCAAGGGCAATGCAGTCAGCGACACCTACCTGCATTCTAATACAAGATTCTATTAGCAGTTGCAGTTGTTTTGCATCATTTACTTTATTTTGATAGAATAATGTTTCAAGCCCATTTGACATCGTATACATTCCAGTTGGAAAGAAGGAATCAGAAAGTTGCATCATGCTTAACAGTCTTGCCTGTTGAGAGTTCCTTTGTCTAGTGCGCATGAACTTCTGTTCCCTCATCTTGCTCGAATATGATCTTTTCACTATGAATATCTATATAATCGATTATAGGTAAAAGGATTTTCCTGATATTTACAATTTCAGACTCTGACTGTATTGGAATATATGTTATGTTATCTCTTGTGCATATAGGTCTATGCAAATTTCCAATAATATGTCCAAGTTTAAGAGCTATTGCAACTTTCTGATTATTTGAAAGATTATTTTTTATCTTAAGGCCTAACACATCTTCTGGTTCGTATTCCACAATAACCATTCTGTTGTTTTCAACTAATAACACATCACCATGTTTAAGCATAGAGTTATGATTAAGGTTGATCGCTATATCTGTCCCGGCGTCAGAGGATCTTCTACTTCTTGACTTTTGCTCTTCCATACTTGACAATAAGATCCTTTCCACTTGATCCTCTAT
>CAYJTD010000016.1:0-1112 GCA_964372525.1 uncultured Nitrosopumilales archaeon
CTTTCCCTCTTCCTCCAACCTTTTTAGATACCTGAAAATAGTAGCTTCACTAAATCCTGTAGACTTTACCACTTCACGAAACCTCTTTGGACCCTCGGAGAGTTTTTCCAGAATCTTCAATCTGTAATTTATCTTTCTAGGCATGCACGTTCATGCTATCGATAATATTTAAGGACTAATTTTGTGAAAGTTACTTTCTAAAGAAATAAGGATTAGTCTGTGCATTATACAATACAGAACTTGGAATATGGTGATGATCTACAGATGAATATGCTTGATACCAGTCATTTCAGGGATGGTGTATCTACATATGGCTAGATTCAGGAAGGGAGAGTTCATTGCAAAGATCAGGGTTATTGGATATCCTACAAAGGAGATAGCAGAGATGCTGTACAACGATGGAAGTGAAGTAGGTCAGAGCAAGGTCAGGGCCATGTACTCTTATCTAAAGAAGAAAGGGCTGTTAAGTGAACCGGCAGAACCAATTGTATCTGCACATAAGCAGAATATGTCTGAATTATGGCGTGCCGTACTTCAATTTAACATAAATGATCGTGAATCAATAAGAAATGCTATTCCACTACTCAGGAAGAGAAAAACTATGGCTGCAGGAATGTTATGGACAAGGAGATACCCTGCAAGGATGATTGGTGTCTTACTTTATGGAGAAGACAGTGAACAATCTCAGAAACGTGTTTGGGCTCACATATCGAAGTTCAAGAAAAGACTGTTAATGATGAGAATGATGAGAAATGCGAACCATGGTTTGTAAGATGGACTTGGTAATGGTTACGGTTGCGTTTTCGTTTTCGATTTTCCCGAACAAAGGTTGTGATCAAGTGTTGGGGTTGGGAATTCCACGAACAAAGGTTGTGATTTTGGCACTACAACCCCAACCGCAAATTTCAAACGTAAAAACCCCAACTTTTGGCACTACAACCCCAACCCCAACTTTTGGCACTACAACCCCAACCGCAAATTTCAAACGTAAAAACCACAACCTTAAGCAGAACGCAACCAAGGGAGGTGGGAGCCTGACATAACTATTGGCCACTAGCTAGAATTTTATATCAAAGGATCAGTGCTAGTGGTATGAGCGACGTAGCATTAGA
>CAYJTD010000016.1:1212-10225 GCA_964372525.1 uncultured Nitrosopumilales archaeon
GACGTAGCATTAGAATATTATGAAAAGAAATTCGGTGATGATGTAACAAAGGCATTCGTGCATCTTGTTAGAGAAGTAGGGGAGATAGCATTGGCATTAGAAAGGAATAATCTTGAATTGGCTAAGATGGAGATAACAGAATCGGCAGCGTTATTGCAGTTCATGGCCAAGAAGTATGGCTTTGACCTGCAGGCAAACATAGATAGTGTGTATACGAAAAAACTTCAAACGTTGCAGAAGTAAGCAATGATATATTAAAAGCTCATTGCTATCGCATTGAATATGACCAAGATGCTTTACTGGCACCTCACACCGCAGGAAGTAAGCGATACTGCATACCCAACAGAAAAGTTGGTTCACTGGGAAATTAGATGTGGTTTTTCAGAAGAGTCGTACTTTAGCATTTATTGGTTCAAAGAAGGTATACCTCATGATAAGGAGCCCATCAATGGTGTTGGAATGTATACGGTGGAATGCAGTAAAGAAGTTGCCAATTCGTTAGAAGAATTTTTGTCAAACACAATTGGTGGTAGTATAGTGAAGCGAGCATATAGAACATTCTTCTCTGGCGCTAATATAGGCCGTGACAACAAATCTCTTTCTGACCTTGCCAAAAAACTCGTAAGTAAGTTCAATGCAGGCGGAGAGATATGGCTAGAGTTTGATGCTCTTACAGATGGGGAAGTGCAAACTTTATTCCCGGAAAAATCCCTTCAAATAACCAGCTAGATAATAATTACACTTTCAATTGCAGATGTAATGAGAGGAATGACAGACATGATAGGGAAGCAAAGTATTGAGACCAAATACTTTTTACTAGCAGTCAATGGAGTGATCATGTCATGATATCAAGGAAGCAAGTTGCAGATCTTGTAAAGAATTATGACGATGTTACTATAGGTGTGTTGGGCAGTCACTCTGCACTTGAAGTTATGGACGGCGCCAAGGACGAAGATATGAAGACCGTTGTTGTATGCCAGAAGGGTAGAGAGACGCCGTACAAAAGGTTTGCCAGATTGGCAGACAATATGATTGTCTTGAACAAATTTTCTGACATGTTACAGAAAGATACGCAAAATAAGTTAAGAGATCTAAAAACAATTCTAGTACCGCACAGAGCATTGACTGCCTACCTTGGATATGACGGCATTGAAAATAATTTAATGATACCCATCTTCGGAACAAGATCTCTGTTGCGTGCAGAAGAACGGACTGTAAAAAGAAATCAGTATTATTTGTTAGAAAAGGCTAAGGTAAGACATCCCAAGATCTTCAAGAAACCTGAAGATATTGATAGACCTGTTATAGTAAAAGTGCAGGAAGCTAAGAGGAAGATGGAACGTGCGTTCTTTATAGCTTCATCGCATAAGGATTACAAGCAAAAAGTTCAGCAGAGAATAAAGAAGGGGATGATAAAGAAGCAAGACATTTCAGGTGCTGTTATAGAGGAATTCGTGATTGGCACGTATTTCAACTTCAACTTCTTCTACTCTCCATTAAAAGAAGAGGTAGAGTTTTTGGGCATTGAGAGGAGGCTGCAGACAAACCTGCACGATTTTGTAACAATGCCAGCAAAGCAGCAACTAGACATAGACATACAATTACAAAACATAGAAGTTGGCCATACGCCTGCCAGCATACGGGAATCCATGCTGGAGAAGGTCTTTGAAATAGGTGACAAATTCGTCAAAGCAACGAAGAAAGAGTATCCCCCGGGTCTAATAGGACCGCTGTCGCTGCAGAGCATAGTAACCGTTGATATGGACATTGTGGTGTATGACGTATCGTTAAGGGTTCCCGGTAATCCTATAATGGCTACGACGAGCCCATATACAAAATATCAGTATGGAAAAACGTTTGGTGTGGGAAGAAGAATAGCGATGGAGATAAAGAATGCATACACGGAAGAAAGGCTTGCAGATATAGTAACCTAGTAACTTACTTTTCCTGAACTGCTTCCTCGAAAAGGTTCTTCCTTACCAAGATGGGCATATCATAATATGCTGCCAGTGCAATGCAATCAGACGCTCTATAATTTCTTAAAACTAGTTGATCGCTTCTACCCTTGAAGTGAAGGTTTGCTCGCAATACTGAACCGCTCTGGTATACCCTTACTTCCGCCAACAGCATCTCCTTCATCTCCGCCAGCTCTTGAACCAGATTGTATATTGTAGGTATGCTTCCCTTGTCACCCTGCTGGAACCTTGCTATATGCCTTGCAACCTCGCCTGAAAAAGCGCGCATGGGAAATTCTTTACCCTGATCAGTCTTCAGTATAACAACGCCTTCAACACCATATGGATCTACAAATCCAACATAGCTTATCTTAGCCAGTATGTAGTCATGACCATTTCCATCGCCAGAGCTAAAAGCCATATGTGTATTATCTATAAAGGAGGAATTAAGTCTTTCATATTTTTGAGAGCAATATGTATGGATCTTATGCAATAGCAAGATAATATTTTTAACAAAATTACTAGATCAATGTATGCGCGTTTTCAAGTTCTACCAGTCCATGCTTGTGTGCCAAATGATCGAGGTACATCTGTACATGATCTTCAGCTATCCATAAATCTTCATCACCAAACAGATAGCCGTATCTTTGCGAGCTCCCTATTTTCTCCCTCTTGCTCAACACTGAATTGTAACCGGCTTTTCTAACCAGTTCCTTTGTGAAACCCTTCCTCCTTGCAATTATATCTATTATGTCATGTATTCCAGAACCATGCTGTGCAGCTTCCTTTTGTCTGAATGCTACTGTCTTGGATATGCCTATCTCCTCTGCAAGTTCCCTATGCACATGCTTTCCAAAAACATCATCGCCGCCAAATATCTTGAGCCTTGGATCTGTGCGCAATGCAACCCTTATTACTTCCGGATCAAGAAATGGAATTCTTGACTCTATACTGTGTGCCATTGTGATCTTGTCTTCACGCTCAAATGATTCCTTGTACAAATACAGAAGATCCTTTACCATACATTTGTGAAATTCATCGTATCCCTGCGTTCCAACTATCTTGCTATACCATGGGTAGCCGCCATACAGTTCATCTGCTCCTTGACCGGTGAGCATGACTTTGAATCCATCTTTATGTGCAAGCTCAACTGCGGCATAAACAGGTATTGCAACTTCTACCTGCCCAGCATTTGTATCTTCAATAACTTCCATTATTGTGGGCAGCATTGATTCAATATCAGATACCATAAGTTCATTTGATTTTAGCGGCAATCCTAATTCCTCCGCTATTTCATGTGCGTACTTCAGGTCGTGAGAACCCATAAGGCCCGCTGTGTAGCAGCGCAGGTCAGGAACACCAAGATCCTTTGCTACCTTTGCTATGAGAACGCTGTCTATCCCGCCAGAGAAGATTATTCCTACCTTATCCTGGTCCTCTATTCTCTTCTCAACTGCTCTGTAAAGGGCCTTCTTGTACATTTTAATTGCTAATTCCATATCAGTTATTGTCTTTCCCCTTGGACGCACTGGTGGTTCAAGAAGTTTCTCGATCTTTGTCTTTCCGTCAGAGAAACGTACCGCAAAGCCTGGCATCACTCTATGAACGTTCTTCACACCGATCATCCACAATGCCTTCTTTTCTGACGCAAACGCTATGCATTCATCGTTCTCTCCATAGTAGAGTTGCCTTATTCCAAGTTTATCTCTAGCTATTACAACGCTCTTGTCATCCTTTACTGCTATTGCATAAACACCATCTAGGCGTTTCACAGTCTTCTTTACTGCTTTAAGCAGATCTCCATTGTAATATTCTTCAATCATATGCACTATTACTTCGCTATCAGTCTGTGTTGCAAAATGATGTTTCTGTTCTAGTTCCTGCCTTAATTTTTTGTAATTGTATATTTCACCATTATGCTCAAGCAGTATCTTTCCATTGCAGCTTCTGAACGGCTGCAGACCGCATGTTCCTCCAACTATCGCCAGCCTGGTATGACCGATCGCTACATCACCAGTAAACTGGTTCAGACCTAGCTCTGAAAGTTTGTAAGAATGCGCTACAGAATTTTTAACTACGACCCCCGCACCATCAGGTCCTCTGTTAATCATGCATGAAAGCATGTTAAGAACGTGGGGTGTTACATCATGCCTTAGTTTACTTAATACTCCTGCTATACCACACATTCATAATCTCATCTCAGTAAAATTTCACGGGTGAGAAACCCTTAGGCGGCATTTCAAAATCATCCAATTTCTGTTCATACAAACCTTCGAATTTATGTGTTATAAGTTTTTACGATCAATATGTCAAACATACAGAAACAGAAAATTAGACAAATTCCATTATTTTCCAAAGATCTTGCCCCTTTACTACTATTTTGTTCTCCATTATCTTTTCATCCTTCGGGTTGAATGCAATTCCTATACCAGCCCTCTCGATCATACACAGATCATTTCTAGTATCGCCTATAGCTATAGTATCTTTTAACGGAATATTCATGGATCTTGCTAATCTTTCTAAATGAAACCTCTTGCATACAGAGATCTTGCACCAGCAATCGATTTGTTCCCAGCCCAATGGCATCTTTACTTTGCCCGTAAGCAGGCCATCTTTCACTTCCAATACATTGGCTACATTAAAGTCCATGTTGAATTTTTTAACCATATGATCAGTGGCCAGCGTGTAGCTGTCGCTTATTATGCCAATTGTATAACCACGTTTTTTGAATTCACCAATTACTTCAGACGCACCGTCCATAATAGGTATGGCTTTTATGGCTTCAGTAATTTCATTTGCATTTATGCCCTTCCATAGTTGTGCTATCTGTGCTGATTTTTCAAGACCGTCTATGTTCTTAGCCATTATTTCCTTGATTCTGTCTGATACACTATACTTGTCACCTAGGGTGAACACTAATCTGCCGTTGATCAGGGTACCATCCATGTCAAACGCTACAAGTTTTTTGCTCAAGGTTACTGTTATGGGTGATATTGTGCTAGCGTTGTAGACTTTTCTCTTAACAATTTTTCGAATGCGTTAATATCAATAAAGTTGAACGGGCGTATCTTGTGCAGTTGCGGTGGTTCTTCATTAGGATTCAAATGAGTATTGGTTCTCAACTCCATAAGTATTCTATCCTTTAATGGTCTGGGACAAACCTTACTATGATATATTGAAGCTAATGAGCAGAGCAGCATCTCATGCAAATGTTCTTCACCCTTTTCTTCATGGAAATGTGGGTTTCTGGTTTCCACCTGAAAAATCTCAACGCCTTTATCAAGAGCCTCTGTCTGGCTGCTTGAAATTAACCCTCCAAACTCCTCAAGTATGTTCATTATCTCATATGGCTCGATGGCAAATCCAGATGTGTAAGTAAGAAGTTCTGCGAGCTTCATGCTCATTGCGTGCTCCCCTGAATTACCCGTCCTGCAAATATCCGTTTCAAAACCTGTATGATGCGATACCAGAGAATTTAGGTAACTATTTGTGTATTCAGATATTCGTCCCCACTTTGGAAAATAAAGCCCACCAGCTTCTGATACTTTTGGTTTGTAAACCCAAGAAATTCTTGACATTGTGTAAGGTGTGTTTGCCATTACAAAGGATGATGCAAAAATTTTTACATATTCGTTAACTGCTCCAGGAACGTAATTATCTGCGTCTATAAATCCGACATACTCCTTGCCAACCATTTTAGCTAACAGCATACCAATGATCATTGATTCACCCTTCCCATTTCTAACAGTGCCATTGTCGAGCATATCGTTGTATTCCAACTCCTTCATTGTCTCGCCCAAGCCTGGATCTTGTTGATGAATGATTATGGAATCACGGCCGACAAACTTGTTGTATTGTTCAACAGCACTTCTCTCCATCTTGAACCTATCAACAGGAGCTCGATCGCTGTTGGACACTATTATATTAAAACAGTCGTGCGGTATACCGCTCAGAACACCTTCAAAGATCTTGAGCTTTTCATTCTTTATGGGTATTACAATTGCAAGTTTACTTTCCATATTTTCTACTTCGTCTGTCTCTACCTTCCTAATCGTTTGTGGTGGCTGGTACACTTCCTGCTTAGCACCAGAATCAAGTTCGTAAACTTTCTGCACAGAATGCAGACTAACAGCGCCAAACCTTTCAGTAAATCTTGGTATCTCTAATTTCATTACGGTTGCAATAAACATTCCATCACATATAACAGTTTTCTAATAAAATATTCAAAACAATTTTTCTGATAAACTATGAGAAATTGCGAATTATTCTTTGTCTATGAATTCGTCTGGGTTTGGTGGCTCTGGGTTCAGACCCTTTCTCTTTCTTATGTCTGTGATTATTGGCATGAGAAGCGATGTTGGTACAGCTTGCCATAACTTGAAATGTGTGTTCCACATTGCCTTGCCTGCAGTACCTCCTCGCATAGATTCTGACAAATCAAAAGTTTCAGATGCTGGTATTTCACCCAGCACAATAGCAATAACACCCTTCTGATCCACGTTAAGCAGCTTGCCGCGCTTTCCAGATAATATACCAGCAACGGTTCCAATCATATCTGCTGGACATTTTACTTCGATACCAAGTACCGGTTCTAGCAACACTGGATTTGCTGTAAGTATGGAACCCATAACGGCCCTTCTGGTTGCTGGCATTAGCTGTGCAAGAGTTCTATGTGCTGGGTCTTCATGCGGAACAAAGTGATGCAAAACAACCTTTATGCCCCTGCAATGTTCCTGCGCCATCGGACCGCTTATCATAACGTCTGTAAAACCAGATTTTATAGAGTCCATCGATTCCTGTAAATACTGAACACCTTTCGTTGAGTCAACAAATAGGTTTCCACTTTCTATTGCGACAACGCTTTTGGCTTCATCTACGTCCCACCCCTTTTCTCGCAAGATCTTTCCTATATCCTTCTTGTCCATGTTTTCGTTTATCTTCCCAGTTCTTATCAGCTCTATCACGTCTTCAGCCAAAGGTTCCACTTTGATGAACATCTTGTTATGCCTGTTTGGTGATTTAGACATGACTGGTCCCGCAGCTGCTCTTACAGTCTCTCTATAATTGATCAATGGCTGTGATGTAGATATCTCCAGCCCTGCTTGCTGTAGTAACGTGGTAGCGATCTCCAGATGTAATACTCCCATACCAGCCATGAGCGTCTCACCAGTCTCTTCGTTGATCTTCACCACAAGGTTGGGATCCTCTATGCTCATCTTTCTCAACGTTTCAACTAGTTTTGGCAAATCCTTTGGATGTTTTGGTTCAACAGCCACAGTAACAACTGGTTCAGAAACATATTTGATCGATTCAAATGGAATAACGTTTTGTATGGTGGCTATTGTTTCTCCTGCCCTTGCATGTTCTAACCCTAACAATGCAGGTATGTTGCCAGAACCGAGTGTATTCACAATCTCCCTATACGGACCCATAAACATGTTAACAGATTGAATCCTTTCCTTTCGCTTAGCATCGATAAGATAAACCTCGTCACCGTCATTTATTGTTCCGGAAAACAACCTTCCAACTGCCACAGGGCCTGCCTGCGGATCAATCACAATGGTAGTAATCATCATGATAGCAGGACCACTTTCGTCACATGCAATTAACGCCTTGCCAATGTCAGAGTTTAGATCGCCCTTCCATATTCTGGGAATTCTGTATTGCTGGGCAACGTGTGGAGGTGGATGGTGTTTAACAACCATCCCCAAAACTGCTTCATGCAATGGAGCCTTTTCTGCCAATGTTTTAGGATCTCCAGATGTATATACATCGTAAACATCACTAAACTTGATACCTTTCTTTGCTGCAATGCTAGCAGTGAAGCCCCATTTGTCCTTTGCAGAACCAAACGCTACACTATCGTTCTGTATGCTGACCTTCCACTTTTCCTTCAGTTCAGGTTCAGCATAAATATCGATTAACCTGTTAAAATCACCAATTATTCCAGCCAACCATTCCTGCATCTTCTCAGGCGTTAACCTCAACTCCTTAACCAAACGATCTATCTTGTTGATGTAAAGAACTGGTCTCACTCTCTCTTCCAATGCCTGCCTAGTAACGGTTTCCGTCTGGGTCATGATTCCTTCTACAGAGTCACAAACAACTACTGCGCCATCGATGGCCCTCAAACTTCTTGTAACTCTTCCAGTAAAGTCTATGTGGCCTGGCGTGTCAATCATATTCATAACGTAGGGTTTGTCGTTCTCTTCATAGTATAATGTAACGTTTGCTGCCTTGATAGTCATCTGTCTCTGCTGTTCCAAATCCATGTAATCTAATGCCAATGCCTCACCTGCCACAGATGGGCTGATCATGCCCGTTGCAGCAAGCAAGCTATCACTCATAGTAGTCTTTCCGTGATCTACATGAGCTATAACACCAAAATTATTCGGGTGTAAAGAGCTACCTTCACACCATTCGAATTTGGTCTTTATTGCCTATGATCTTTATTGCTTCTTGTGTTGACTTGTAACGTGGCATACCTATCTGGCACAACTCTATCGAGCATCTTTATTTAATCCTTCTGCTAGCAAATGTCAATGCGGTTGCTATTTACAAGATCAATCAAAACAACATTGGTTTTTAGCATTCTATCATTATTTGCAAGTAATGCAAATGGCGTAACCTTTATACAGTTTGGCGATACTGCAGGTCTTCCATATCCTGTTACTGATGCGAATGTGTCGTTAAAGGAAGCTGATGTCAACATAAGTACAGAATCGTTGTGGGTTAGAGAAGTGGAAGGATTTGAACCTCACCATAATATACTGATGAACATACAAGCAATGTATGTAATACAGAACGAGTCGAATGAAAAAGTTGATCTGCCTTTAAAGATACCGCTGCCAACATCATTGAATGAAGAATCATTGCAATTCGTAGTAAACGGAATAAACATGAATTACAGCGGCGTTGAATATGATAACCCACGACAGAAGGGAACGGGCCTGCGTCTCTTCACTTTAAACATGGTTCTGGATGCAAATAGTGAGAACGTTATTGATGTAATTGCAGAGAACAGTGGTGTGGGTAGCATAGAGGAGGATTTTACGTTC
>CAYJTD010000016.1:10235-16503 GCA_964372525.1 uncultured Nitrosopumilales archaeon
ACGTTCATGCTTACCAATGCAGCTAAATGGTCTAAACCAGTTGGAAGGATAGTTGTATCTGCGGAACATGAGAATAGCCTGATTACGGGTTATTCCATTTCACCGACAAAGACCATACTGAAAGCGGCTGTTTGGGAATTCAGCTCTGCGCCTAAAGAGGATCTTACGATGAGATGGAAAGTCCTGACGTCACCTGTAAGTACTCAGGCATCAGCACCAAGAATAGAGTCGAGCCCCATTATACCACCTATTATAGCTATTATTGCTGGTGGCTTGATCGTGGGCACAATAGCATATGTTAGAGTGAAAAGGAAGCGCAATAAATCAATAAATCATAGAGCTGCTTACATCTCTCAACTTGACGTTTTGAACAAAATAGCATTCTTTGAGATTTTGCCTCTTCGCATTCTGAAGTGCTATTAGCTGTAGCAACATAGCATGATAGAGTAACTTTTCTTCCAAATTCTTGCCTCTAGGTTTGCAGATTAATACTCTATAACCATCATTTGTTAATTTTGTAGATAATTCACTTGCCTTCTTGTAATCACTATCAGTTGGCAGTATCAAAATTGTATCGTCTTTCTTCACAGAAAAGAGTTCCATATGACAAAACTGTTCCAGCATCGCGTACTGTGCCTTTATTCCTAATACTTCGTACATCTTGGCTGAACCGTACATGGCTAACGGGTAAGTGATCCAGCTACCGATGATATACACATGATCAGTTACCGTCACATTGCTTGCAATTCTTTGTGCGTCTTTGAAGAGCTGTTTGATATCTACAAGCTGTACTTTCTTTACAAACGATAGACATGCCAGCATACAGGCAGTAAAGCCTATACTTCCTGCAGTTAATACGCCAGAGTTTCTAAACTTTAATTCTATAACTTCATCACAGATATTTGCAAGTCTGCTGTCAGCATTTGCGGTTATTGCAATTGTCTTCTCAGCGACTTTATTTGCTATCCTTGCAGCTGCTATGTTTGCCTTGGTATTGCCTGATACCGATATCGTGTAAAGAACTCTATCTTTAACAGTTGACGGATTTATACATATGTCCATCGGATCAATGCAGTGAATTCTGTTATTGGATGCTAGTTCTGCTATCAATGCAGCAGCAAACGAATCTCCAGCACCAGTGAAGACGCATCTCTCATGCTGATCAGCAATTATTTTTGTAACATTTAGTGAACGCAAAAAATTCTTCAGATCTGTAACTTGATACATTATATCCTGCTCAAATGCATCTATAGTATTCACGTGCATAGTATGTGATGCTACCTTTTAATATCTGCGCAATCGAGCAAGATGCGTGGAAATAACTGTAGGCCATACTCCAGATGCTGATGACGCATTCATGTTTTATGGAATGGCGTCTGGTAAAGTTGCAGTTGATAACATAAAGGTAAAACATGTTATCGAGGATATCGAATCGCTGAACAGAAGAGCCCTGAAGGGCGAATTGGATGTTACTGCCGTTTCTGCTCATGGATATGCGTATACAAAAGACTACGCGATACTGCGCAGTGGATCAAGTTTTGGCAAAGCATACGGACCTATTGTTATTGCGAAGAGGAAGTTAGGTATTGATGAATTGAAAAAGATTAGAATTGCTGTACCAGGAAAGATGACCACTGCATACCTGCTGTTAAAGATGGCTATAGGTGATTTTAATGCTGTAGAGATGAAATTCAACGAGATAAATGATGCAGTAGAGAAAGATGTTGTTGATGCAGGGTTGGTTATTCATGAAGCACAGATCACTTATGATCAGGCAAAGTTCGTAAATACGTTAGACCTAGGACTATGGTGGGATAGTGCTAGCAACAAACTACCACTACCGCTGGGAATAAACATAGCGCATAAGAGGCTTGGTAATGACACTATAAAGAAATTCGATGATCTTCTCAAACGTTCCATTCAATTCGGATTTAGCAATTTGGATGAGACTATTGATTATGCTATGCAATATGCCCGTGGTGCGTCACGTTACCTGATCGAAAAATTCGTAAAAATGTATGTAAATGATTTGACGATTGATATGGGTGAGCAAGGTATTAAGGCTCTGCACAAAATGTATTCTATTGCAAAGCAAAATAATATCATACGGGATATAGAAGTTGAGATAATCTAAAGCAAAGCGACAAAAGGTTATTAATTTCTGACCCGAACGAACTGGTGATGGATTGGCGTTTTTTTGGAGGTGGAGTAGCACTAATGGCAACAGGTATAAGTATATCACTCATATTTGGTGCATACGTTACTACAGGACCATTGGAAGATCTGAACAGGAATAGCTCCATTGCGCAAGTTGGTGGCATAACTGCTGGTATTGGTTTTTTGTTGATGCTGGTCAGTTTTGGATTCAGTAGAAGGAAAAAGGGATCATCAGGCAAGAGTATACCTACAAAACCTGATGCGCCTAGTTAAAACGTCTGATTATCTTATGGAATGTATCGCGCTGTGCAGGTATGCGTTTTATCTCTTTGATCATGTTAGCGAGTTCCTCTACGGAAGAACTGTATGTTAATCCAGTTGCTCTGAATATCTCTTCGGCAAATGCTGTGCCTACAAGATCGCTGGCACCATATGTAAGTGCTACCTGCGCCATCTTCTTGCCGAGAGCAATGTAATACGCAGATATGCTGTTGATAACATTTGCAAGCATCAATCGCGAAACAGCTACTACTCTCAAATCGTAAAGAGCAGAGCTTGGTACGTTAACCAATCCTTTTTGTTGCAGTTCAGTGTTCTCGGGACTGAACTTCAATGGTATAAACGTCAGGAACCCTCCCGTCTTCTTCTGCAGTTCTCTCAACTTCATTATATGATCTATTATGTGTTCAGGCTTTTCCACATGCCCATACAACATGGTACAGTTACCCCTTATCCCTAGTGTGTGTGCAAGTTCGGCAACCTGCAACCACTCATCGCCGGAGCACTTGCCTATAACTATCTGCTTTCTAGGCTCCGGATGGAAGATCTCTGCACCGCCTCCAGCTAAAGCATCGAGACCATGTTCCTTGAGGCGCATTAGAACTTCCTTGACTGTATTATGTGTGACCCTTGCAATGAAGAATATCTCTGCAGGTGTAAATGCTTTGATTGTTACATTGGGGAACTTTTCTTTAATTGATTTCATCATATCCTCATAGTATTCTAATTCCAGATCTGGATGAAATCCTCCCACAATATGCATTTCAGTGGCACCCATCTGTACTGCAGCATTAACTCTATCCAAAATCTGTTCTGCAGTTAACGTGTAAGCATCAGGTTCCTTACCCTTTCTGTAGAAAGCGCATAGAGGGCAACTTGCTGCACAGACATTGGTATAGTTAAGATAATACGAGGCAGTGAAAGTCACTATATCACCTTTAACCTGCTTTCTTACTTTATCAGCTACGTTTCCCAGCATGAAAATATTGTCTTCCTTCATCAATTCTATGCCATCATTGAAGGAGAGTTCTTCACCTGCAAGCACTCTCTCCAACGCCTTAGAACCGTTGATAATGCTGTTAAGCATCAGATAACCTCATTACTCCTCTTTATATAAAATTACGTCTTAAGTATTACAAAGAAATTTCGTGATATATCTACTGATGCTAACTAACGAAGGATTAAATAGCATCGCAATGATGCTTTACCCAGTTTGAGTCTACTAACTGAGATGGTAAAGCGTTCTGATGTCGGTGATATTCTTGACGGTGTACTTGATGGTAGAAAACCAGATCTGAATGATTGTATCAGACTCATGCATTCTGACGATGTACAGCTGTTATGCCTAGTAGCTGACGCGCTTAGGAAAAGGCAGTTTGGTAACACGGTAACATTTGTGAATAACCTGATCTTCAATTATACTAACGTATGCATTACATACTGCAAGTTCTGTGCCTTTTACAGACCGCCAGGGCACAAGGAAACTTATACTGTCAGTGTGGAGGATGGTCTGAATCGAGTTGCCCTTGCCCGTGATATGTTTGGAATAACACAGGTGTTAATGCAAGGTGGCCATAATCCATCGTTAAAGATTGAATATTATGAAAACATGTTTAGAGCTATAAAGGATAAGTGCCCAGAGGTTGGGATACATGGTTTATCAACCTCAGAAATAGATACCATTGCCAAAGTTGAACGCTCAAGCACGAGAGAAGTTTTAGACAGATTGAAACAAGCAGGTCTGGATTCATTGCCAGGCGCTGGTGCAGAAATTCTTGTTGATAAAGTTAAGGAGCAGATAAGTCCCTTGAAGATAAAGACCCACGAATGGTTACGGATCATGGAAGAGGCGCATAAGCTCGGCTTACGCGCGTCTGCCACACTGATGTATGGGCATGTTGAAACAGTTGAGCAGAGGGCACAGTCATTGATGGAGATAGTTGAATTACAGAAAAAGACAGGTGTGTTCATGGCATTTATTCCATGGAGTTTTGAACCAAACAACACACAATTGCAGGAAGAAGGGATTGTTTCGTCTTCTGCTGGTGGTGCGCAGCTGCTCAAGATGATTGCTGTATCAAGAATAATGGTAAATGGACTTATAGATCATATACAGTCGTCATGGCTAACTAATGGTATAGGGATGGCTCAGCTTGCGTTAAACTGTGGAGCAGATGATTTTGGAGGTACACTGCATGGTGAAGAAGTTGTTACAGCTACAGGCGCAAGGTCTACAACGGTAAATGCGGGGAAGATCATAGATGCTGTAAAGCAGATGGGAATGCAGGTAGCTGAACGAGATAACTTGTACAGAATAGTAAAGTATCACTAAGGCAGCATGTTTCTTTTATGCTTCTCATGAAAATCAACCAATGCGTAGCAGGCTCTTCTCCATTTGCCATCACTTGTTATCAAAGAATATCTGTTATTGCTATCATTAACATCATATCCCTTATAGTTGTAATACCAGAGGAAGCAGCCAGCGTATCCATTTTTCCATGAGTTGTCAAGAAACTTTGCTACGACTTTATCGTAAACCTCGTCATCATAGTTTTCGCTCTTCTGCCCACATTCGCCTATGATACATGGTTTATCCAACATAAGGCTGGAGTAAGGTACAAGGTCACCGTCATCGTTGAGTTCGTGATAATCATAAAAGTCTAAATTCTTTAGACCGTCCTTGCTGTCCAATAATGTTTGATAACGCTGAAAACCGCACGATGCCTTGATATTGACTGTATGTATTGCATCAGCACATTCGTTTATGAATTTTATAATGTCAGCCCATTCGATATCCCTTCTCCATATACTGCTATACATCCCCTCAGGCTCATTCATGATATCGATTGCGAATATCCTGTTTGTTTTAAGTCTTGTATCTGAAATGAATCTTTTCACTGCATTATCGATATAACTCCTCCGTATCTCCTCATTGACAATAATCCCATTGAGTTTTGAAACATACTGTTGTGCATGAACAGTTACGCCCCATGTGTCCATCAAACATATGTAAAGATATAGATTATATTTTTCAGCCACGTTCAAAACTTCCGCAATATTTGTTATCAAACCTTCATCAACTCCCTTTACCTTTCCATTGCTATCGAACTGTAGACCCTCAAATCTTTCGAAGAGCCAAAGTCTCACAATATGTGCGCCCATTTCAGATATGTCTTTAAAGTACGCATCAAGGTTTGCTTTCTTCTGTTCGTCATCATAGGATCTAAAATCATAGCCCAAAACCTCATTCTTGCCAAAGTCATGATCGTACTGACCATCAAGCCATGCTAAATTTACACCAAAGGTAAAGTATCTTTCGTCGAAAAGGTTGTGCATGCATT
The DNA here is from genome assembly GCA_964372525.1 of uncultured Nitrosopumilales archaeon. Classification (GTDB taxonomy): domain Archaea; phylum Thermoproteota; class Nitrososphaeria; order Nitrososphaerales; family UBA213; genus CAYJTD01. The sequence continues at coordinate 16,013 of CAYJTD010000016.1, forward strand.
TAGCATTATTAACAGAGTATTTTAGTTTAGTTAGTTAGTCTGATCTACGCCATACTCTTTCCATCGTTGATCGACAAGATTCTTGGTCTCCTCATCAACAACAGCAAGTTCCTGCACTTCCCTCTCATATCCTTCCTCCTTCCACTTCGTAGTTGCGTCTATCCCAAGTTTTGATCCAAGGTTCAACAACGGTGATGCTGGATCGAGCGTGTCGGTAGGTACGTTCTCGATTATCATTATGTCTCTCTTGGGGTCCGCTCTGGTGGTAACGGCCCATATCACATCATCCATGTTATGAACATCAATGTCGTGATCCACTACGATGAACATCTTCGTAAGCGAGAGCTGCCCAAGACCCCAGAGGCCCATCATCACCTTCTTCGCCTGCCCGGGATATCTTTTCTTTATTGATATGATCGCAAGACCCTGGTACCAGCCAGCAGGAGGCATTGAAAAATCTACGACTTCAGGATGGAACATCCGTATCAACG
>CAYJTD010000017.1:0-16249 GCA_964372525.1 uncultured Nitrosopumilales archaeon
TGCTGCCGGAGCTAAGATAGAGTTTAAGGGTCTCTTTGAGATGGAAAAAGACTAGATTCGGTGCAGAAACAAAACATACATTTGCTAAAACTAGCATTGGCATTAGACAGCAGTGAGTTCACAAAAAGGAATCGACAAACCTAAAAACACCTTTACGGTAATGAAGCCAAGGCGAATTCCATGCTCGAAGACCCTATTAAGAGAATAAAAGATGACCTTGAGAATTTAACCAAACATGAAGAGAAACTGGATGTAGCGTGGAAAGCCTATGAGAAACTGAACGTAGATTCCTCGCAAGCCGAAGAATTCAAGTCGCTAAAACTAGCTACAAAGTACGTTCTTCAAGCGTTTACAGAGCTTCTAAGAGTACAGATACAGATGATCGGCAAGATATCACCAAAAATTGCTAATGATATAGAAGCCGATTTGAACAAATGGCAGAAGAAAGCAACCAAAGAAATTGAAGACCGTGGGTTAGATGAAACGAATGAACCTTACGCTGCAATTGCCGACATAAGAAGTAGAGTTCAACTAGTGCGAAGAGTTATTCAGGATACAATAGAGACATTTGAAGAAAGTATGAGAGGATACGAACCCAGTTTGTAAAAAAACCTTCATTATAATATACAATCGTAACTGATAGAGATGTTTGTCTATATTGTATACCTAGTGCTTAAGATAACATATTCACATTTCAATTGTATGCCAATATGCACGCTCTGCAAAAGAGACTTCAAGGATTTCGATAGATTGATCTGCCACTTTTTCGGAGACCACGATCTGAATATAAAACAGGTCAGAAGTGCCGTTAGAAGAACTGCGAAGGAAATCATAGCCAAATAACAACTAGACGATTAAAAAATCAAGACCCTTTTTATTTTGAAAATTTCTAGAATGATTGAGTTTAGTCTCTATCAAGAATGCCCAGCTTTACTACCTCAATTCCTTCCTTTTCTAATGCATCGGCTAGCTGGTTCAGGCCAACAGAATCGCCCGCTAGATGACCAAGTATAACAAGATTCCCATTTACTTTATCCTCTTTCAACCTTGCCAGATCTTCACCATTTACGTGCAGGTAGATCACTGTCGATATACCATGATCAAAGTATGCTTTCGCAACATGATAACCGCCATTGGTACCAGCTGCTACCACTAATGCATATTTACCAGCTTTGTTAGTGGGATCACCGTATGGTACCTGCACTTCTGTTTCCGCATTTCTAAATTCTGGTATCTGTTCAACAGTTGTTTTTACATCAGAAACCATGTCTATCTTGCTTGCTCTCAACTGCGCTAGTATCGTTCGCCTCATCAACTCGTCACATGGCAAGTGTATGTTTACCAGTGGCATCTTCAGCTTTTCAGCTGCTGCGCCTGTGTGTGTATAAATTGTTGTATGGGATCTAAGTGCAACGCGTTCTTTCAGTTTTCTTACGGCCTCTTCCGCTACATGTTTTGGTATTCCATATTCGAGCATGTAACTAACATGCCTATCGAAAACCGTGTGGAAGTTTAGATATGCTTTACCTATTGGATGGTGCGCGATAACTGCCTCACATCCTAAATTCTTTGCTAGTATCAACTCTGCTGGACTAGCGTCTACACACAACAGTACCTTGCTAATGTTATTGCCAGAAACATGTATCGCACTGTCAGCAGGTATGTTCTTCATATCGGCAAGTTCCAAAGCTAGACCCATGATCTCTTCTGTATTCATGTAGTTAGTGCTATTCATGGGTCTTAAATAATTGCTGTTTGAAAATATGAAAATAAAGTACATGTTTAATGTGGTTTCGTAAACAAGCGAGTAGTAATTGATCAAGTATTCTAAAACAGAATTAATAAAAACTAAGAAAGCACTTGTATAACTATGGGACAAGTAGCCTGCAGATGTGGCCATGGAATGGAAATGCATGTGCAGAGACGGATACCCGGATCCACAGTAGCCGAGATAATTTGTAGGGTCTGCAAGACCACATGTCGAAGAATAGATTGATGAGAATCCAATTTGTATAGTTTGCTATATCGTAAGCTCTAAAAATTTATCACATTGTAGTAGATAACTAACCAACAACAACCTTTTACGGCAGAGGTATATTCTATTAACGTATGGGTTTCTGCTACTTATGCAACGCTGAAACAGCTACTAAGGCTTGTCCTACATGCGGTAAACCCACATGCAAAAACTGTATGAAAAACTTCCCGTTCTCTACTAGTGTCTGTCTGGAATGTGCCGCTAACGTCAAGACCGGCTTGGCTGGCACTAAGAAGGACGAGGAAATTTTTTAGCTAGAATTTCTCGGAATAAATGCAATGTTTACTATATTCATGGTTTTTTGTATGTGGTAGATTAGTTACACATATCCTATAGCGTTAGAGATATTTTGTTACACTAATACCTTCATTCGTAGTTATCACGATCTTAGAAATTTCCATCGATTTTGGTGTTATGAGGATCGACTCGCCAGCCTTAATCCTTCCTATCGTATGAATATCCTCTGGTCCCATATCAATTATAACATTAGTAAGATCCTTCCCACTATAGTTTGTTAGCTTGATTCGCATGAACTCAATTCCGCCGCTTGTTTCTGGTGTTTTACCATGCATAATTTCCACATCGAGATCTGGTTTTGGCGAAAAGTTGAGTACAAGAAAAGAGGCTGCGATGGCAACACCAATGCCTATGAATATTACCGCTATCTTTGCTGGTGTAGTCTTCATGATGTTTGTAACATGAGAATCCAATATATAATTAAACGATAAACATGGGTAATTCCATTTTATCATTTTAAAATCTGCAAATTCTACGTATAATAGTCGCCCATGCGCTCTCTTTTCCTTCTCAGGTATACCAGAGCTCTTCCAGATGCAAGGCCGAAGATGAAACCGCCTATATGCGCAAAGTAAGCTATAGACCCTCCGCCAAATATGGCAAAGGGTATCTGTGCTATCAACCAAAATATAGCTAGCCTGTCACCGAGTGCGGCTGCCATACCAATGATTCCAGAGATGGCTCCAGAAGCACCAACGACTGGTACATCAATACCGTTACCAGTCATCAAGGCATACGAAGTGTGTAAAGCAGTACCTGCAAAACCAGACGCAAAATATATGATCGTAAACCGTTTTGATCCTATATGCGGCTCAAGTATTCGTCCTAACGTTACAAGAGCAATCATATTGAATGCTATATGTACTATGTTAGCATGCAGGAACATTGATGAAAGTGATAACGTAAAGAATGATGACGGATTTCTTTCGATGTTTATAGGTATAAGCCCAAATTCGTAAATTAGATCTTCGTTAACATAAGTTGCAATGAAGATCAAAACGTTGATTGCCAGAAGTGCCATCGTTATTGGTGCCCACATTATCTAACTAGCTCCCTATGCAATCAACCATTCATGAATTTATCCAGACTCAGCTTCTCTTTTTCTATCATCCTATTCATTTTGTTCGCAATACCTTTCGATTCCCTCATCTTTCTCTTACTTATCCAGTAGTATGCTTCGTCTAGGGTATCCTTTGTTACAAGCACCACCACTCTGCCAGGAGCTTTTCTACCGGTTCGTCCTTTTCGCTGCACAAACCTGATCGCGCTGGGAACATTATCATAAAAGACTACGAGGTTACATTCTGATATATCAAGACCTTCTTCACCTACCTGCGTTGCCACAAGCACACTGTATATGCCGTCCCTGAATTTGTTAACGGTCTCAACCTGTTCTCCCTGTTTTAACCCCCGTTCACCAGCTTTGCCAATAAGATAACCCGCACTGAAACCAGCACCTTTTAATTTATTGCAAAGAACTTCAACGGAATCCCTGTAACTGGTGAAGACTAGGATCTTACCTTCTACACCAGAAAGCAATTCCTTCAACTTTTCAACTTTTGGATGCTCAACACCAGCAGTTTCTGCATCTTTTGCAAGTTGATAGGCAGTACTGAAGTTCAGATCTTGAAGCAATTCCTTGATACCGATGCCATGCTTTGCTTCAAGCCTTTCGTAAAACTTCAGAAAAGAAGTCACCCCTTGTGTATCCAGACTATTAAGCGCGTGGCTAATTCTTATAGCCGTGTATAACGCCTTTGCAGCACCTCTATTTACGCGGGATACATAGTCCATTGCCCTGATCAACTCGCTTCTGGATGCCTTGATGCTGCGTATAACACCCTTCTGCACAAGTTCGCGTGTTCTCGCCTCTAATGCAGCAACTATACGCGATCTTATCTGTTTCATAACTGCTGGCAATTCCACATGAATCCACTCAACACGAGTTTCCTGTATGTATGGTCGTACGTCAGCGCTGGTTTCGTCTTTCATAGTTACTTTTTTTATACTAAGGTTATTCACAATCTCCTTTGCCTTTTCTTTATCACTGGGTATTGTAGCAGTCATCCCCACAATGCGCGAGTTATATTGCTTGATCAAATTTGCGATGCCGCAATATGCATAATCTCCTATTGCTCTGTGTGCTTCATCAAATATTACAAGTGAAAAATCTTTAGGATTGATCATTTCGCGTTCCAAATCGTTAAGAGTTATCTGGGGAGTGGCGCATATGACGCTATTATCCCACGCACTTTCTCGTTCGCTCTGATCACTCTCGCCAGTAATCATAGATATATCAACAATGTCCAGAGAATTTTGCAGAAATGTATAATGCTGATGAACCAAGATTCGTGTAGGAGCTAGCAATAAACACCTACCCTTGCTTTTAGTTAATGTTTCTGCTATTATGAGCAAGGCTATGGTAGTCTTGCCAAGACCCGTAGGAAGCACGACCAAGGTATTGGTTTGTAGGGCAGCATCTGCTAGCGAAATCTGATAATCACGTTTTTCCACGCTGCCAACCTTGATCAACTTGTGTTCGATCCAAGCATTTTCGCTGTTCAATTTTGCAACGTACATTAGGAAATACAGTGTAAAAAGGTTGCAGGCTCATATTGTATTTAAAGAAAAAACACGATCTATTAATTAGTCTGATACGCTAAGATGATGCGAGGGGTTAAGATGCAGATGACAAGCAAGTTTAATCTGGCACAAAAAATAAGAGAACTCTCTCAAGATACGCAGGAACTCGATCCATCATTGCTAGTGTCTGCAACATATGACGGTGAAAACAAACGAACTGTACTGAAGTTTTACAATTCTGCAAACCAGCGAATATATCTTTGGTACGATAATACCGGCCATAAACCTTACTGCTACACAAAGGTACCAGCAGCTGAACTTTCATCACTAAAAGACAGAAAGGATATACATGCTATAGAAACGGAAGAAAAAACTGATCTACTTAACGACAGGAAAATTACACTGACAAAAATCGTAGCTGAAGACCCATTGGCTATTGGAGGCACTTCAACGGAAAAGAGTGTAAGGAACATCGTTGAAGCATGGGAGGCTGATATCAAGTACCATGAGAATTATCTGTATGATAGGGGTTTGATTGTAGGTACATATTATGCAGTTAGAAATGGCAAACTTTCGGAACACGCCTACAAGGTAGCAGAACAGGTAGAACTGGCACTAAAGAGCTTGGTGTGGGACAAGATCACAGAAAGTGTTGGTAAAGATGGTGATAGTGATGGTGAATCTCGCAAATATATTACTGAGTGGGCGAAATTACTCAACCAACCTATACCTGCGATCAAACGAGCGGCGTTAGACATAGAGGTTGTTTCCGAAGAAGAACGAATTCCAGATACCAAGAAAGCAGAGAACGAAGTTATTGCGGTTTCATTCGTTGGTAGTGATGGACTTGATGAAGTTTTTGTGCTAAAATATGCAAACTCGCGAGAAGGCGAAAATAAACTCGATCCTAACGTTAAGATTGAATTCTATGATGATGAAAAAGAATTATTGCTAGCAACGTTCAACAGGATTCTGGACTACCCGTTCATTGTTACATTTAATGGTGATGATTTTGATATGCCTTATCTTTACAATAGAGCCATAAACCTTGGAATATCTAAGGAGGCAATTCCATTCATCATGCAAAGAGATGCTGTTACATTCAAACATGGAGTGCATATAGATCTCTATAGGACATTTTCAAATCGCTCTATACAGGGCTATGCGTTCAACCATAAATATTCTGAACATACGCTTAATGCTGTTAGCGAAGGTTTGATTAATGAGTCAAAGATCGATTTTGATGGAAGTGTAGGCGAACTTCCTCTGTATGAGCTAGCACGTTACTGCCATAACGATTCACGATTAACTTTCAAACTTACCAGTTTCAGCGATGATCTGCTAATGAAATTACTTGTAGTGGTATCTAGGGTTGGAAGGATGCCGATAGATGATATTTCTAGGCTAGGAGTCTCGCAGTGGATAAGAAGCATGATTTACTTTGAACATAGGAAACAGAATGTACTGATACCACGTAGAGAAGAATTGGAGATAAAGGGCCAAGTATCAACTGCAGCAATAATCAGAGATAAGAAGTATAGAGGAGGGTTTGTAGTAGAACCACAAGCTGGTGTGCACTTCAATGTTGTGGTGCTTGACTTTGCTAGTCTATATCCTAGTATAATCAAAGTGTACAATCTTTCATATGAAACTGTTAGATGCGTGCATGACGAGTGCAAGTCAAACATAATACCAGAGACGGAGCACTGGGTATGCAAAAAGAGAAAGGGTATGGAATCATTGTTAATTGGTTCGTTAAGGGATTTGAGAGTCAATTATTACAAACAATTGTCGAAGGACAAATCCTTGTCGAAGGACGAAAGAGATCTTTATAATATTATTAGTCAAGCGCTGAAAGTTATTCTTAATGCCAGTTACGGTGTAATGGGTGCAGAAATATTTCCATTATACTGCTTGCCAGTAGCCGATGCTACAGCTTCCGTGGGAAGATACACTATCACGAAGACGATAGAGAAGTGCAAGGAATTGGGTATAGAGGTTGTCTATGGCGATACTGATAGTTTGTTCCTCAAGGGACCTTCTAAAGCGCAGATAGAATCTGTTGCAAACTGGGCAAAGCAGGAATTAGGAGTAGACTTGGACCTTGATAAAGAGTATAGATATGTTGCGTTCAGTGAGAGGAAGAAAAACTACCTAGGGGTACAGGAGGATGGAAGCGTTGATGTCAAGGGTTTGACAGGAAAGAAGAGTCACACTCCACCATTCATAAGAAATGCCTTCTATAATGTTGTAGACATACTAAGCAAGGTCAATACTGAGGCTGATTTCGAATATGCTAGAGAAAAGATCAAAAAGATCATAAAAGACAACGCTACTCGACTCAAAGCAAAAGAAATTCCGCTTACGGAACTTGCTTTTAACGTGATGGTAGGCAAGGCACCCAGTGAATACAAAAAAACAATCCCACAGCACATAAGAGCTGCAGAAATGCTTGAAAAGTCAGGAAGAAGGGAAATAAAAGCAGGAGATATCATATCCTACATAAAGACGATAGCTCCACCTGGTGTAAAACCAGTAGAACTTGCAAAATCTGATGAAATTGATACGCAAAAATATTTGGAATATATGGAAAGCACTTTCGATCAAATTTTATCTGCTTTAGGATATGAATTCGATGTGATACTTGGTGCATCAAAACTTGAAGATTTTTTCTTTACAAACTAGCAAATTAATCAATTAACAAATTTTATATGTGATGAATTTCGATACAAGGGGGACGTAATGGGTATATTTCACAGAAAGCGAGTGGGAATGATAAGACATAGTTTCGGAGTTGTAGATGTTGTTATCAACGAAAAATTTTCTTTTCTGTCAATACAAATAGGTGATATGAAATAGAAGAAAAAGATTTTAGACATTCATTTGCTGGTAAAAAAATTCCACATGCTAAAATTAATCCTAACATGGATGTGTCTGAATTAATTGAACTATACACTTCTGCTGGATATAACGCAAGAAAGCTTGGCGAAGCTGCAGATTTGTTTTATCGAATGATTGATGACGATGCGACGATATGCCTCACCATATCTGGTGCAATGACACCCATAGGATATGGTGGTTTGGTGAAGGAATTGATAGAAAGAGGGTTTGTGGACTGGATAATTTCTACGGGTGCAAATGTATATCATGAAGATCACTTTGCATGGGACCTTCCGATAAGACAGGGGCATCATCAAGTTGACGATGATGTGTTACATAACAAAGACATTGTAAGAATATACGATGTGTTCATTAAAGGAGAAGGTACGCTGCAGGCACAGGATAAAGTTCTGCAGAAAGCGTTTGAAAATGAATTACAAGGCATAGGTTTCACTACTGCGGAATTTACGCGCGTAATAGGTAAATATGTAAAACAATCCAAATTTCCTGATAGGTCGTTCCTTGCAGCTGCATATGATTATGATGTTCCTGTCTATGTTTCATCTCTGAAGGACTCATCTCTTGCACTGGATCTTATACCTCTAAGGCTTAGTGGCAAGCAATTCCTTATTGATTTTGTTAGAGAGATTGCAGAACAGGCTTCCATAGTGTACAATTCCGACAAGGCTGGGGCGTTGGAAATAGGTGGAGGTGTGCCCAAAAATACAGTCCAGCAGACTGCACCTGCACTTGATCAGATTCTGCATGTAAACCATGGGGGTCTAAATTACATTATCCAGTTGACAGATGCTAGACCAGATACTGGAGGACTGTCTGGTGCTACTTTGCAAGAAGGAAAGAGTTGGGGCAAAGTAAAGACATCGCATGAAAATCTTGTAACGGTGTATAGTGATGCATCGATCTCATTTCCCTTGCTGTGTTTGTATGCTATATCAAAACATGAACCAAGAAAGCCTAAACGGCTTTACACTAAATTGGGCGATTACTATGAAAAATTGAAAGATGACTCTCAGTTGAAGACGCCGCAAAGAAAGGTAAGAAACGCTACTAGTAAACGGTCTTAGAAACGCAATACTTATTCATTGTCTACTAACCAGATAACTCAGCTCAACTATACTACTTTCTGGCCCATGAACTGTTTGTAAAAGTAGAAATATCTGGTTGTACTATAAATCATCAACTTGATAGTCACATTTGCGCTTATGCTGTTTGCATCATTATTTACACCATCTGCTGGTGTGAGCCTTCAGCTAAATTACAACACACAGGAAAATTTGCAGGAATCAGCCATGATATTGGGTGGAATAATTATTGGTGCTGTAGCTGCAATTATGATTTTAGCGAAAAGAACTGGTGGTTATTGTCCCATGGAATGCAGACGTCTCTGATTAGTAACAATATGAATGATAATTAATCACAGGATAATTGCTTCTCTACTTTTCTAACTCTACAACCTTTTGAATGCATGATGTAGCTTCCTTTTTTCTTCCCAATTTATCCAATGCCAATGCCTTGTTGTACCACGCGCTAGAAAGATATTGGTTAATCCCAATTGCCTTATCACAACACTCTATCACGTCATTGTATTGTTTCAAGTCATATAGTACTGCGGCTTTTCCGTTCAAAGCGATCGTGTTGTTTGGATCCATCTTTAACGCTAGATTATAGCAATTCAGTGCCTGCTCAAGGTCTCTCTTGTCATGTAGAGCAGCCCCTTTATTGTTCCAAAATGACGAAATATAAGGTTCAATTCTTATTGCTTCCTCATAGCAGCTAATAGCCTCGTCGTATTTGCCTTTATAAAAGAATTCATTGCCCTTTTGGTTCCAAACCAATGCAGTTGTTTGCCCCTCTTTGTAGTTAGATCCTTTTCTGACCCAGAACCTAACACAATACGAGTTGAACATCTCTGCAGGTTTCTCAGGAAGATCCTGTTTGCCTGCAGATCCAGATTCTTGGGAAGAGAAATCTTCCCAGTATTTTTTACTAAAGAATTTACTGAAACTAGGTCTAGGTTTAGCATATAAAGATCGAAAATTGAATATTCTCTCCTGCCAATAACTAGCATCGTCTGTAGGTGGATTGAACCTTACTTCATCAAAGGAAGACACAACACCACTTGCTTCCAAAATTGATCTAAATTTCTTTTGTTCTTCAGATTCCAACTGGCAAAATAAACCCCTTCTTATCTATATTATTTACTTATTTGGCCGTTGATTCAGCCTTAAATATCTGAACAATCTCTGAAATAGACAGATGGTGGACTTTACAGATCCTTATGTGATAGCCATCGTTGGTTTTCTCGCAGTCACGGTTACAGTTGGTGTGCTTACTTACAAACTAGTACAGAAAAGTAGTAGAAGGTATATCGTTGCTGGAAGGAGCCTTCCCTTATTCTTCGTCGGTACGATGTTAGCTGCACAATCAATCGATGGTAACTCGTCGCTAGGTAACGTATCCCTTGTTTATCAGTTTGGTTTTTGGGCAGGTGCCGTTATACCGATTGGACTTGGTTTATGCCTTTTCCTAACTGGTGCAGCATTTGCTAAAAGATTGAATAAGATGAACATGATGACATTGCCAGATTTCTACTATAGGCGATATGGCAATACCACTGAGGTATTTGCTGGCGTCTTGATGCTAATCAGCTTTACAATTCTTGTGGCTGGTAATTTTGCAGCTAGTGGATTCATATTATCCACGGTTTTAGGTATTGAATTCTTCTGGGGTATTTTGATTAGTGCACTAATAGTTCTAGCTTATACTTATGCCGGCGGACTATTCTCCTGTGCTTATACAGATATGTTCCAGATTTATCTGGCTATAATTGGATTTTGGGCAGCCTTCATCTTCTTTGCAGGTGGATTTTCGGGTATAGAATTTGCGACGATATTGGAAGCAACGCCAGAAGGATATCTGGATATGTCTGGCATGACTGATCCTGCAAACGGTGCATATCTCAATTGGGCTGGACTTTTAGCATTGGCTATAGGAGATGTAGTAGCACTTGACTTTATGGAGCGAGTCTTTGCCGCAAAGAATCCAAAGACTGCAAGACGAGGTGCTTTCTGGGGAGGAGGTTTGACTCTGTTTACTGTAATTCCTACAAGCATGCTTGGCATAATAGCATTGTATATGATGCCAGAACTCGAGGATCCATTTACAGCTCTACCAGCTCTAGCACTAAATTATCTTCCCTTCTGGATCGGTGCTTTGATACTGATGGGTGTAATCGGTGCCTCTATGTCTACTGCAAATGGTGGGTTGCTTGCTGTTTCTAGTGTTTGGTCTAGAAACCTTGTGCAAAGGAATATCTTGCGAGCAGCGTTGAAGAGACATGGTCTAGATAACAAACAATTGCTTAAGACAACAAGGTACTTTGCTCCCCCCATGATGATAGCAGCGTTCGTGCTTGGATGGATGTTGCCGAATCCTGGCGTTTACCTGATACTTGCATTTGATGTTGTATTTGCTGGCGCATTTGTACCACTAACACTTGGTATATACTGGAAAAAATCTAATGCCGCTGGGGCGATAGCGGCCTTAGCAGTTGGTTCAGTCTTGCGATTAGTTCTCTTCCTTGTCATACCTGCAGATCTGGCTGGCTTGGACACACTCATACCACCTCCAGTTTCGTTGGGTGTCTTTGTACTTGTTACGCTGCTAACCCAAAAGAAGTATGCCCCAAGACATGAAGTGATAGACTTTGTTCCAAAGGATGAGCATGTAGTAGAAGGAATAGACCTTATAGAACTTGGCAAACGAGAAGGCAGCGACAAGCCCTAGTGCGCCAATTCAATTATTTTCTAATGAATTTTTCAAATTAATATATACTAGTTTGGATAGATCGAATAGAATGGTATGTGCAGGAATTTTTGAAGAATTGGAGATTTCCAAGATTGATTTGGCTAAAAATGGTCTAAGATTTAATGTTGGCTCAATCGATGAATTAGCTTCGTCCATAACAGAGAAGGGTTTGTTACAACCTATAGTGGTAAGAGTGGTAAGGGGTAGGTACGAAGTTGTTGCAGGAAACAGAAGATTAACGGCATGCAAATTACTCAGGTGGAGAAAAATACCCTGCCATATTATTGAGCTTGATGACAAAGAAGCTTTCGAGGTATCTCTAGTTGAAAATGTGCAACACAAAACACTTAATCCGATAGAAGAAGCGATATCATTCAGAAAATATGTTGAAGAGTTTGGTTGGGGCGGAATATCTGTTCTTGCGAAAAAGATAGGAAAAAGCCAAGAATATGTAAGTAGGCGTGTTCAACTTCTTCAGCTTCCAGGCAAGGTGCAAGAAAAAATTATGCGCCGGCGCATAAGTCCTAGTGTAGCACAAGAATTGCTTAGTGTTGACAGCAAAACAGCAGAGAAACTAGCAGAAATGGTGGAAAACAAACACATCAAACGCAATGAGATTAGGCAGATTGTAAGAACTGTTAAACAGGAAAATATGAAAGAACCTGAAGACCAGAACTTGTGCAGAACCTACGAAGAAGTCGTTGGTATGACTGATGGCGCTTTGAGAAAATGCGTGACTATATTGAAATCTACGTTGCTTAGGATTGATGACGTGATAAATGAGGTTGATGAGGACTGGATAACGAAAGAGATGCTAATGCAGTATAGAATGATAATTCATGGTGATATCGATGCTTTCTTAAAGCTGCGAAAAAGGCTTGAAAATAAGGTACGGCCAAGTTTCACAAAATCTGATAAAGAAACTGAGACCGATCTACAGAATGATACATCGCTCTACATGTACAGAGGAGTCTGGCAGTAAATTTAACAATTTTTTATTTTAATGTCCATTTTATAATTTCTCTAGCTGATGTTACCCTTCCATCATTAGCGTTGACCTCTAGATCTACGGTGTATTGATTCTTATCGTCTTTGAAATCGACCGCAACATCCCACATGTCTGGTTTCATTGTAAATTTTTCTGCAATTCTTATAGTAATATCTTTCACTTTATTGCCATACATGGTTGTTATTACTTTTTGCACTACTGGTGTCAACTGCTTTACATCATTTAACATACTTTCTCTAAGGAATTTTTCCGTAATAGAATAAAAAGTTTAAATTCGAATTTTTGTGTAATGAACTAGTTCAAATAGTAAAAGCAACGAAAGCTTAGATATGGGAGCGGAATTCTACGGGGACGACTATAAGATAAACAATGAAGCTATATTCGTAGGAATACCGACCTTTCTAAAGCTGCCATGGGCAAGATCGCATAAGGAACTTAAACAAATCAAACCCGATGTTGCTGTCATAGGTGAACCATTTGACTTTGGGACAACAATTAGACCTGGCACAAGGTATGGACCGAGAGCCATTAGAGCGGCATCTACAGTTCCTTCTCCTCCATACGAACACTTCAACATAGAAACAGGTGTAGACCCATTTGAAGTTTTCAAAGTGGTAGATTATGGAGATGTTGCAATATCTCCTGGCGATGTAATAGAATCGCATACTAGGATGACAAAGAAAGTGTATGAAGCTTTAGAGATTGGTGCGATACCCATCATACTAGGAGGGGATCATTCGTGTACATTCGCAAATGTCAGAGCGTTAGCAAAGAAGTACAAGAAAATTGGATTAATACACATAGACTGCCATGCTGACTGTGCGCCTGATGGCCTTACTGGTTTCAAGTATGATCATGGCGCTCACATAAGGCGTATAATGGATCTTGGTTGCCTTAATGGCAAAAACTACACGTTGATAGGTCCAAGGGGTTTTTGGCCGGGACCTGACCTTTACAAGTGGATGTATGACAAAGAATTTCAATGGTTTACGATGCTGGATGTTGAAGAGCTTGGAGTCGAAGCTATAATCAAGGAAGCTATAGATCGTGCTAATGAAGGAGTTGATGCTGTCTACATAAGCTGGGATATAGATTCGTTTGATCCTGCATTTGCACCAGGAACCGGAGAACCAGAACCAAATGGACTGACATCAAGAGAGGGAATGAAGATGATGCGATTGTTATCAACTGCATTTAATCCTGATACATTTGCTTTCGATCTTGTCGAAGTTTCGCCAACATATGATGTAAGTGATGTAAGTTCATACAATGGTGGAATAACTTCTATGCTTGCAAACAGACTGATAATAGAGCTTCTCGCGGGGATGTCTCTAACGAAGAAAGGTAAGCGGGAAGGTAAACCGGTGAGACCGAAAAACTATCGGGGGCTTGGTCATACGTATCAATTTTCCATGCCTAATGGAACTACCAAGTATAGTGACCTACACACACATCGCGATCAGAAAGGTCACACTCGTGTTCACAGTCACAGGCATGGTCATCATGGTCATAGCCATACTAAACGTGAACTTGAAAACTGGAAAAATGACAGAAGACATAGGACTTCAAAGAGGTTGAAGTGATGTCAACCCACGAACCATTTTTTACTTTCTCTAGCAAAGATGATGAAGTGATGATCCACTATGCTGCTCAAGATGTGTTAAGAAAAAAGTATTTTGGTGCTAAATTAAATTACAAAGAAGCAGGAATTGTAATTTGTTCATACATAATAAAACAAGCAGATAAAGGAAAAACAGTCAAACAGATAGTTGGAACGTCAAAGAAATTACTTAAAGCAAATGATGTTATGTTTGGTGTCCCTGAAATAATGGAAAAACTTGTAGTTAATGTTAGGTTCAAAGATGGCAAATGCAGACAAGTTGTTGTTGAAAATCCCATAAAACCAGAGGAATAAAACATATGTTTGAATTATTCAATATACTAGGTAATTTATCCAGTATTACCCCAAGTCTACTTCTAACTTTTGGGTTTGTCACAGGATTGCAACATGCCATGGAAGCTGATCACGTAGTTGCTGTTACAACATTAGTTAGCAGAAACAAGAAACTCAGCAAGGCATCTGTATTGGGTGTATTATGGGGATTTGGTCACACATTAACATTGTTTATTGCGGGACTAGCAGTATTGCTGTTAGCAATCAGCATACCAGAGAAATTAGCCTTGTCATTGGAGTTTGGTGTAGGAATCATGCTTATAGTTTTGGGACTTTCAGTTATCAGAGGCACTAGAAGGAGAGGACTCAGGGATCTTTTCACAATGTTTACTGCAAGACACATGCACCCACATACACATGGCGATAGGATTCATGTTCACCCACATAGCCATGATGGAGAGCATGATCACAGTCACAAGTCGATAATCGTGGGTATGGTTCATGGTCTAGCGGGAAGTGGAGCGTTGATGCTTGTTGTACTTTCTACCGTGGATTCCGTAGTTACCGGTCTTGGATACATAGCAATCTTTGGAATAGGCTCTATAGTAGGCATGTTTGCAGTAAGTACTGTCATAGGTTTGCCGTTTGTTTTTACAGCAAAACGGTTTGATAGACTAAACAAAAGTATTCGTATTATTGCATCAATGGTAAGCGTGGGTTTAGGAGTATCGATAATGTACGAGATCGGTGTCATAGAACAACTCTTTATAATCTAAGTTCTTGGATAATTGTTAGTGATAAAAAATGATGTTAACGCCTAGAGAAATAGACAAGATGTATATCTTTATAGCTGCTGAAGTGGCTAGGAGAAGAAAAGCAAAGGGTTTGAAACTTAACTATCCAGAAGCGGTGGCGATAATAGCAGACTATTTAGTGGAAGGAGCGAGGGAAGGGAAGACCGTTGCAGAGTTGATGAGTGAGGGAAGAAAGGTTCTCAAGAGAGAAGATGTATTACCAGAGGTTCCTGAGATGTTAAAACTTGTGCAGGTAGAAGCTACATTTCCAGATGGTACCAAACTTGTTAGTGTACATGACCCTGTCAGATAGGTGATCGGATGGAGGGAAGAACTATCCCTGGAGAGTACATACTTGCCAATGAACCAATAACAGCAAACAAGGGACGCAAGACCGTCAAATTAACTGTAAAAAATACTGGAGACAGACCTGTGCAGGTAGGCTCTCATACACATTTCTTCGAAGTAAACAAAGCACTAGAGTTTGACAGAAAGAAATCTTTGGGCTTTCGGCTTAACATACCCGCAGGCACTGCGATCAGGTTTGAACCAGGTGACAGCAAAATTGTTGAATTGGTGGAGTTGGGTGGAAGGAAGATCGTATATGGGTTCCATGGGCTAGTGCAAGGAAATCTAAAATCTGCAGGTGTAAAGAACAAAGCGTTGAGAACTGCGAAGAAGAAGAACTTCAAAGGAGCGTAGATAATCTATGACACTTAAGATCCCAAGAAAGCAGTATGTCGATCTTTATGGCCCTACTGTAGGCGACAAAATAAGGTTAGCAGATACAGATCTGATAATTGAAATTGAAAAAGATTTGTTAACCTACGGAGATGAGCTTGTTTTTGGAGGAGGGAAAAGCGTTAGGGATGGTCTTGGGCAAGCATCTGGAATATCAAGTGCAAAGGGTGCGCTTGATCTTGTGATAA
>CAYJTD010000018.1:0-3065 GCA_964372525.1 uncultured Nitrosopumilales archaeon
GAACATCTGGGTTTGTCTGTATGGTCATGAGCTGGATTATTCCCAGCACGACCATAATCACGATAACATCGGTGTAAGCCGATTCTAGTGAAAGTAGCGTTGATGTCTTTTGATTTGAATTGACTTTGTTTGCAAGTGGGATCACTACCGCTGCACTTGTTCCACCAATTATTGCACCCATCAAAAGTCCCATCTCCGGTGCCCAACCAAGCATCGAGACAGTTACCAACATGGTTACAATCATGGTTAGGACTACACCAGTTGCGGCAAGTATTATCGCTCTGCCGCTTCCCTTTAGCACACGCTCGTAGCTCATGTTAAGACCACCATCAAAAAGAATTATCGTTATGACTAGTGCAGAAAGCAGAGGAGCAAAATCAATAATATCTGCCCTTTCAATGATACCTAAAAATGGACCTATCAAAACACCGATCGCAAGAAGTATTATAACATCAGGTAGTCCAAATCTTCTGAATATGTACTCACTAACATATCCTATAAGGATGAAAATGCCCGCTAGCCCCAAGATCAGAGGTATATCCAGTGCCATGGATAGTATTCATTCTGAAGTGATTATTTTATTCCTTTTGGATTGCTGAAAGCTCACATAGGCTTAGAAAAATTAACGCAAATCTCATATACTTAATAAAGTGCGCTACTTCATGGTCACGTATAAAATTATTGTCGAATTTACTGATCTAAATGAAGAAGTTGGCATAGAATTGAGTGATGAAAGTGCTCCAAAAACAGTAAAGGCAATTTTGGAGAAGTTGCCTATAGAAGTCATGATCAACCGATGGGGTGATGAATTATACACAGAACCGACACTAGTGAAGGTTGGAACGGAAAATGCAAAATCTACTGTAAACTTGATGGACGTTGCTTACTGGCCACAAGGAAATGCCTTATGTTTGTTTTATGGTCCAACTCCGATAAGCAGTGGAAATGAAATAAAACCGTATTCTCCAGTAAACGTAATTGGAAGAATTATTCGGAAAGAGAATATTGCAAAAAAAGTTGATGATAGCACAAAAGTGATCATAAGAAAGTAAGTAATTATGCTTCAAGCAAGTTTGATATTTTCCTAGAAATCTTATCTATATCAGTTGTTCCTATAAGATCTATTAGAACTACGTGTTTTCTAAATTCGTTAACGTCATGCTGTACAACATTTGCAAGAACTGGATCCTTTCCCCATGCATCTATTATCCTGCCTTTTGCATCAATGCCATTCTTTTGCAGTGCAAGCAACGCCTGCCCTGGAAGATGTCCTTTAGTGTCTTTCCCGCATAGAATGATATATTTTATTTTTCTATCTTCCAGCACAAATTTGATCAGTGTTTCTATTCCCTTGTTTTCGGAAAACAATCTCGCTGCAATAGCAACCTTGCTCATTAAATCTGATTTAGAGATCTGTTCGAGTAAATTGATGCTTGATAATGTGCATAATGCTATACTGGAGTTTTCATTGCCGTAAAAGATATCATGTTTTATAGGAAGTAATACTTCGCATACCTTGCCTGCAAACCTAGCTAGTAAATTGGTCATGCTATAACCCCCAACTGATCTTCTTTAACGGCTTTACCTTGATAAACGGTGCT
The DNA here is from genome assembly GCA_964372525.1 of uncultured Nitrosopumilales archaeon. Lineage (GTDB taxonomy): Archaea > Thermoproteota > Nitrososphaeria > Nitrososphaerales > UBA213 > CAYJTD01. The sequence goes on from CAYJTD010000018.1 coordinate 1,602, forward strand.
TCCATCTCCTCCCATGGTGTAGCCCTTACCCATGCAAATTTCTTGTAAAACTTGTTATAAATTTCCCTGAACTCCTTTCCTTCCTCGATTATATCCGCTTCGCCTTCTATAACAACCGCCTTGTTTGGCTGATAAGCATCGATTACAAGTGCAATATTCTTATTCTTCAGCAAATTCTTGTATTTCTTAGTATCATAATCTGTAGCGAGGTAAAAACGATCGTTTACAAACATATGGCATACTGGTACGACGTGCGGCTTGCCATTACCAACTGTTGCCACCCGGCATACTTCATGTTTATTTATGAATGCAAGTTCCTTACTACTGAATTTTATCATTATATTGTATTAAATCAAGCAATATTTATCAGCAACTTTTCCGTATAGCCAGTAATGAGTGAGAAGAAGGAAGGTCAGATGATAGAATTACCGTTTCTGCTGTCAAAGATAGCTTTTGATTCTGGTATCTCAATGGGGATTTCATTGGCTAGGCTGGCACAGATAATGACCAGATCGGTAGACGCTGGTATAGAAAAGTACATAGAGCTCATGGAAAGTGAAATGCGAACTACGAGAGAAAAAGTAAAGATTGAGTGATTATACCGCTTTTTCGAACAGTATATTCAGCTCATCTCCCTGCAGCTTTGCCCTAGACATCTTCATTCCCATAGTGACAGCTGGAAGGGGTACTATGTTTACCAGTTGACCGACATCATTTCTAACCTTTATCGTCAGCTGGTCGCCAAAGCGCTCTATGTCAAAGTCGTCCTTTTCCGTAAATGGCACCTTAACTTTCATGTTGAATGATTCGTCTAAGGTCTCGAAGTTAAATGGCTCGCCTCTGTAAAACACTTGTGCAGGATCTTCGTTACCGAATAGTTCATTGCTGTACCTTTCAAGCATATCTATTCCCTTTAACTCGGTTTCAAACAGTCTGAGTTTCTTTACTGGTAATGGGTAGAAGTTGGCTTCTGCTTCCTTTATCTTGTCTTCTTGGAAGTCTGCCCATTTGGCAAAATACGCATCTTCGACCTTGGGCATTATCTTGTTTATTACTGCCATGTCTACATTGATTCCATACAGGTTTGCTGACATGAACGCACGTTTGGCATTCTCTATGCTGAAAGTGTCTGGGTTTGCAACCAACCTTATGCTTGTTATGTCATGATCCTTTATTATACTCGCTAATTTTTCCAGCCTTTCGACAAGTTCAAACTCTATCTTGAGTATTGCGGAAGTTGGAGCTGGTATTCTTGCAATTGGTTCGAATATCCTTGCTATACCGCTGAACAAACTCGTTAAATTCATCAGACGTTTGTTCAAACTACCGATTAGTTTTGGGAAGTATAGATAACGTAACGCTTCACCAGAGGCCATCATATCTAGTACTACAACATCATACGTCTCCTTTTCCCTGATTTCTTCTATCTTTAGTAATGAAAATAGCTGTGTCATGCCTGGAAGC
>CAYJTD010000018.1:3075-15422 GCA_964372525.1 uncultured Nitrosopumilales archaeon
TTGCTCGTACTGCTTGCTCATTTCGTTCACGGGGTCTATCTGTAGTGCGTCCAGATGGTCATATACATGCGTGACCTCATCCCCGACATTCTGTGTATAAGCGTCGCTGAGCGTATGTGCCGGATCAGCTGATATAATCAGAGTTTCGTGTCCTTGTTTGGCGCTTTTCAAAGCTGTAGCGCATGAGGTAACTGTCTTTCCGGTTCCTCCCTTTCCTGTGTATAGTATCAAACGCATGGATTTGTATTTCACTAGCGATATTATAAGCGTTTTGTATGCAGTGTAAACATGTCTTGCTACTCTCTTTCTTCATGATTACAAGTGTTAGCATGAAGTAAGATGTTATTTGCTGAGTGTTTTTCGTATGCTGCTAGCAATGTATCTGATGCCATTTGCTTTTACCAATGGGTGTACTGGTAGAGATAATACGTGATCTGCAGCCCATTCAGTGTTTGGCACATTTGCACCATAAATCGAATAGAAAGGTGTTTTATGAATTGGTGTCCTGTAGTATACGGTTGCGCCTATACCTATTGAATTTAGTTTCTTCATTACTGCATCTCTATTCTTCAAGGCTATAGTGTAAAGGTACCAGTTGTAACTAGTATCATTATTTTCTTTTGGTAGATCAATATCTAGACCTGCAAGCATTTTTGTTAGTGTTTTGGCATTCTTTCTTCGTATCTGCAGAATTTTTTTTATTTTCTGCATCTGCACTTTTGCAATTGCGGCACATATTTCCGTCATTCGCAAATTAAGACCAAGAATCCTTGTATCATATCCTTCCAGCATTCCATGATTCCTGACCATCCTTATCTTATCTGCTAGTTCCGCGTTATTTGTTGTAATTGCACCACCTTCGCCAGATGTTATTACCTTACTTGCATAGAAACTGAAGCAGCCAATATCACCTAATGAACCTGTTTGTTTCCCATTAATGGTAGAGCCTAGTGATTGACATGCATCCTCTATAACATGTAAAGAGTTTGTACTTGCAACACTCATTATTCGTCTCATATCTGCTACATGACCATATAGATGGACGGGGATCACGGCCTTCGCGTTTTCAGTGATTTTTTCCTCCAGATCTTCTGGATCCATCGTATAATCGTCTCTCTTTATGTCTACAAAAACTGGAGTTGCGCCTGTTGCCACTACAGCATTAGCAGTAGCAAGAAACGTGAATGATGGTAAAAGAACCTCATCACCCTTGCCTATTCCAAGAGCCAAAAGTGTTGCGTGTAGTGCAGCTGTGCCTGAATTTAGGGCTGCGGCATGTTTGGTACCAATGAACTTGCGAAGCGTTGATTCTACTTCTCTAACTCTACTGCCTCCTTCAAAAGTAGCATTAGTTAAATTTCCTTCTTCCAGAACCTTCCTGACCGTGATTATCTCTCTTTTATCGAAGAAGGGTTTGTTTATTGGAATCTTTTTCATCCTATGCACCAAGCATATTTATCAGCTCGAGTGTTCTATCGACAGCAGTTTTTGTTAACCTCTGCTCTATTCCAGGAACGCCGCAACCAACTATCAGAACCTTTTTTGTATCTTCATTAACTCTTGTACGAAAAGCATCACAATATGGAAATACATGCATCACACCATTGCTATCTGAAAGCACGATCTCTTTGCCAAGTAAGACATGTTTTTCGTTTGAAATATCTATGAATTCCTCATTGTTATTTGCTAGTCTTAAAGTAACATCGCCAATTATTTTGTTAGCGTCGTAGATCCCTATGGGAACAAGAGTTTCTATAGAGGCCATGTTACCTGCATCGACAACATTGTTTATCTTGGGTATGCTATTGCTTATAATGAACCTTCTGGCCAAGGCCTCACTTGAAGGTCTTGTCTTTGTTGGATCGATGCTCATACGCCAGTAAAAGTCACGTAAAGCCCTAACGGTTGGATGATCTTTTAATGTTTCTTTAGTTAAAACCAGATTCGTAGAAAGTTGTCGCAAAAACTTGTCATGTATATAATTTGTGTTGATAGTAACGTCAGTCATCGCACAAAATAGATTTATGCCATTATAGGAAAGCAAAATGTTATCATCTATTTTGATCGTATAATACGTACTCATGAGATGCATTTGACGTTCATAAATAAATCTCTTAGGGTTCAATTTATTGAAAATTTTATATTTTAGACTAGGGATTAATGAGTAGGAATGCAACCAACCAGTATTGAGAGAGACGAGAAAAATAGCATAAGGGTCTACAAAATAGTGTTCTATATTTGCGCTGCTATCATGATTGGTGTAACAGCGTATGCATTGGCAGAAAGCTTGAGAGAGTATATGGAGACAGGGAAGGTTGTGATAGGCGAGATTTTGGTTGATACAGAATTTCCGATTCAAAATTTTGCCAAGCTGGTTTCGTATCTTATGGTGGCATCTGTGGTTGGCTGGTTCTGTATAATGAAACTAGGAGGAAGTAAAACTGAAAATCTTTCCAAGACCAATAAATCGATATTTAGGTTGATCGCACTTCTACTTGCAGTACTAACTTCTTACGAACTACTTTACAACTTTTTCGTATGGAATGCATTGATGACTGCAGACGCATTGAGTGGCATATTCAGGATAGATGTTTTGAATATACCTTATCCAAATCCAAAAACACCTTGGAGTCTTGTATTTGCAACGAAGATGTTCCTTGCTGCAGCCATTATAAGTTGGCATGCATTCTATATGCTTTCTAAACCTGAAGATAAGTAGTTGTGGAACAGATTTAAATAAATCTGAGATGTTCATCCGTCTATGTCGGAAGGACAGGCAAACATCAATGCTCTACTGAACACACCAGTGGCAAGCATTCTAAGTACAGATGTTTTAATTCTAGAAAGTGATAAAACTGCAGCAGATGCTACTGCTAAAATGAAAGAGAGAGATGCGAGGAGTGTGTTGGTTACTCATTCAGGTGAGGCTATAGGCATAGTTAGTAAGACAGATGTGTTGTTCAAAGTAATGGCACAGGGCAAGAACCCTGATAAAATTAAGTTGCGCGAAATAATGTCTTCTCCAGTGATAACACTCTCCCCCCAATCCACAGTTGGTGAAGCTTTGGCGATTATGGATAAACATGTAGTAAGGCAGGTGATAATAAGTTCTAGTTCATCGGTCATAGGTATAGTAAGTAGAGAAGGTATTTTTGAGCAGATTCACAGAGCCACACTTTCCGCATCTGCAACTGCTATAAGTGGTACTCCTGTGTGTATAATAAATCCCAAGGCTATCGCGTACATCAAAGATCTTAATCAAGCAAAACTCTCGTGCCCATACTGCGGCTCACCATTCGATGATAAGGAAGTACTCTCAAAACACATAGACAGAATACATGGGGGTAGTGGTATTCTTGAAGGTGACGTTAGGCGTATGTTGGACTAATAAATAATAATAAAAAGAAATTGGGTTGGCGTTACTTACTTTGACCCTATCATGAAAGTAACGCTCACAGATGTTGAAACCTGTTGCTCTGACGGTAAGATCGGTGTCGATGCGGACGCAGATTCAGCAAATGCAACTTTGTCGTATCTGTAGATAGGATAGTAGACATCGTTTAGGTTCAGGTTCTTAACTCCCACGATCTGCATGTTTAATGGTGCTAAGGCTTTCTCTGCCTTTATCTTTGCATTTAGTACTGCCTCTTCGATCAGTTCATTGTTCATCCGGTTCTGAATTTCTTCGGAGACAAAGTAGCTTACGCCTTGTACTTGGTTTGCACCTGTATTGGTTGCTGTATCAATTATTTCACCTATGTTTGTACTCGCTGATGCTGTTACAGTTATTGTGTTGGTAACCCTATATCCCATCAATACTTGGTTCTGTGGATATGGCGGTGAAATTCGCTCTTCTAGAATTGGTTTGTACTCGTATACTGGGTAGATGTTGTAGTAATTCGTACTTATCTGGTTGGTGTTTAGGCCTAATCCTTTCAAACTATCGATTATTGCGTTCATGATCTCCGCATTCTTCCTTGCAGCCTCCTGCGCAGTTTTCTCCTGGGTCTCCACACCCAGTGTTACAGACACTTTATCTGGACTTACCTTCTTGAACGCTGTTCCTGTTACGAAGAGCTGGAATGCGTCGTTCTGCTCCCCGCTCTGTATGAAGGTCGATGTTCCTGCTATCTGTTTGGTAACAAAGTCTGTGGGCATCTTTCCGTTTGCAGTAGGAATGACTGGTGTGTTTGTCCAAAGTCCACCAACAGCGCTTATAGCAAGTATTCCTATACTTACCGCAGCAACTACCGCATACATCTTGGTTCGATTCTGTATATTGCTCATTTTTCCTCGTCGCTATATACGCAAGCGGTTGGGTTAAGCCTAGGCTTTAGAACGAAGGAAATGAATGTGTTCTATTGTTTAGAACAATACGTGCCTCCTAGCAGGGTTGAGCTTTAAATTGACCAGCGAGGGTTAGCAGTTGGGAATGTCTGGGGACGACGCTGTTAAGATGGAACGAGAATTGAGGGGCAAGACCCTGCAGGTGTATGTTTACATGCTGAAGAAGAGGGAGCCCATAGGTATAAGGGAATTGCAACGTGACCTTAAATTCTCAAGTCCAAGTGTGGCTAACTACCATATAGAGAAACTGATGGGACTTAATCTTGTCAGTCAAGACGAGTATGGAAGATACTACCTAGCTCAGAAGGCACAGGTTAGCGTGCTAGAATCATTCGTTAATGTTGGTGGGCGCACCGTTCCTAGAATGTCATTCTTTGCGGCCTTCTTTACCACGTTGCTAATTGCATATGTTTTGCTTAACACCCAGTCAATTAACATACATGCGTTAGGTTTCGCTATTGCTGGTGCCGCTGCGTTCTGGTTTGAAACAGTAAGGGTATGGAAAAGGAGGGTGTTCTAATGTTTAGCATTATATCATTTGGCAACGTAAGAATGAATGGAATGAAAAGTCCTGTAATGCCATTTGCTGCACTAGGAGTTGGATTGGCCATAGTACTAACTGTTGGTTTAACTGCCATTGCAGGTGTGGTTGAACAGCCTCTCATGGAAGGGCAACAGGTAACAATGGAACAAGAAACCATGAAGACTACTCCAGCGCCAGAGATGGTTGAACGACAGGCAGATGTAAGTTCCGAGGCTGAGTCTGTAGCAGGGTCTGGTGCACCTGCAAGCGAGGAAAAGTTTGGTATTATGCAAGAGCAAGAGGGGCAGGTTTACATGACTTCGGAACCACCTGCAAGTCCCTTTACAGGGTTATTGATGATGATACCATACATAGCTGCTGCAATAGTGGGCTCGGTCGTATTTGTTGTTGTACGAAAGCGAGCGGACTTTAACTAATCTATTCCTCCAACAAGTTTGCTTTCCTAAAATACATCCTTGCACAACGACATTTTGGACAGGCTTAGATTTATAGCAGAACATTAAGAATCCATGTTGTGGACACTGAGAGTAAGGTAGAGTTAGTATTAAAAGAACCGACTGAAGAAGTTGTTACAAAAGATGAATTGATTAATTTGTTCAACACAAATGCTAGTCCTAGACATTATATTGGTATTGAAATTTCTGGATTATTACATCTAGGCAGTTTAATATTGACAGGGTATAAGATCAATGATTTCATAAAGGCTGGTGGTAACTGTACCGTATTTCTGGCTGACTGGCATACTTACATAAACGATAAGCTAGGAGGCAATTGGGATACAATCAAAGAGGTGGCAAATTATTATGCCGATGCTTTCAAATTTTTCTGTCCTGGTGTAAACGTCGTTCTTGGTTCCGATTTGTACAGTAAAACGAACGATTATTGGCTTAACATGGTAAAGTTCAGCAAACAGATAACACTGGCCAGAACCTTGCGTGCTCTTACGATAATGGGCAGAAGTGAAAAGGACAAGTTGGATTTCTCACAACTGCTTTACCCCTCTTTACAGGCAACTGACATATGGGCTTTAGATCTAGATATTGTGCATGCTGGTATAGATCAAAGGAAGGTGCATATGCTTGTCAGAGAAGTTTTTCCAAAGTTAGGGTGGAAGGTGCCTGTTGCCGTGCATCATCACCTTTTGCCTGGACTTGCAGAGCCTGTAAAAATGGGATTGGATGAGGATAGCAATATGGATGCTAGAATATCAAGTAAGATGAGTAAATCAAAACCTTGGACCAGTGTGTTTATTCATGATGATGAGAAGTCTATAAGCGAAAAGATGAGCAAGGCATTTTGTCCAGAGGGTGTTGTTGAAAACAACCCTATTCTTGAAATTGTTCGCTACATAATATTTCATGAGTATAAAGAGTTTACAGTGGAGAGACCTGCGAAATATGGAGGAATTATTGCTTTTGGTAGTTATAGGGAAGTGGAAGACGTATTTATGAATAAAAAACTGCATCCACAGGATCTGAAGCAATCCGTTGGCAAGTATTTGAATAAAATAATTGAACCTGTTAGGGTACGTTTCAAGGGTAAGGAATCTCTTCTAGAAACAATTGCGAACGTGTGAGCTATGTGAGCTTGGATTCTTCATTTACAAGCGTATATTTCGATTTGTATCCTCTTGGGTTTACCATTAAACCATTGTACATGAAGGTTGACGAATTTCCTATTATTACGGTGCTCAGCATTCCAAGACTGTCTGTATGCTCTAGCAGATGTTCCAGATCGGTCATTATGATCTTCTGATTATCTCTGTACGCAGCTTTTACTATTGCTACAGGTGTGTTTGGTTTTCTATACTTCAGCAACATATCCCTTGTGTCACGTAACTGATGTACGCGTTTCTTGCTCTGTGGGTTGTATATTACAATAACATAATCACCTTTTGCTGCAGCCTCTACTCTTTGCACAATGATATCCCATGGAACTAGCAGATCACTCATGCTTACTACTGCAAAGTCTGTCATCAATGGAGAACCTATTAGAGCAGCACAGGAGTTCAATGCTGAAACGCCGGGAACTATTTCTACGTAAATTCCATCATCCTGCTTCCAACCCTTCTCTGCAAGCACCTCGTAAACCAAACCTGCCATTCCATATATGCCAGCATCACCACTTGATACCAGTGAAACTATTCTGCCATTCTCTGCCAGCTCTATAGCCTGGTTTGCCCTCTCCACTTCCTGTGTCATTGCATATGCATGAACTTCCTTGCCTTTTATCAGATGTTCAACCAATGCTATGTAGGTCTCGTAACCTATGATAACACCACTTTCTTCGATACATTGTTTCGCCCTAGGAGTCATATGTTCTTCGTAGCCTGGACCTATGCCTACCACGTATAACTTGCCTTTTGCCATATGATCCTGACAGAGAGAGTGCTTTTAATTCTTTTCAATATTGCGCTTAGTTTAGTTTATCTTGCTAAGTTCAAACTCTTCGTGCAGTGCGCGTACAGCCTCTTCACAATCCTTGTTGCTTACTACAAACGCTAGGTTAAGTTCAGAGGAGCCCTGTGCAATCATTATAACATTTACGCCATGCTTTGCAACTGCACCAAAAATTCTTGATGCCACTCCTTTAATTCCTCGCATCCCAGAACCGACAGTGGCAATTATTGCAACGTTGTCAGTAACATTTATGGTCTTTATAACCTTGCCAAGCAAGTTCAGTTCCAAGGAGTTTACCGCTCTGTCTAGATCGTTTTTGCGAACCACCATGGATATGCTTGACTCGGAAGGGCTTTGAGATATCATCATTATGTTGACCTTATTTTCGCCTAGGATGTCAAATATTTTGGCTGCTGTACCAGGAGCACCAACCATACTGCCGCCTCTCACATCTATCAATGCTGTGTTTCTTATCACACTAACAGATTTGACTATGTGATGAGAATCTGCTTGAGGATTTTTAACTACATGTGTTCCACTGTTTTCAGGTTTGAATGTGTTTTTTATTCGTGTAGGTATACCTTTGTCTAGTATGGGCTCAAGTGCCCTAGGATGCATATACTTTGCACCGAAGAGCGCCATCTCCATTGCCTCTGCGTATGATACTTGCTTCAGAACTTTTGCGTCCTTTACTATTCTTGGGTCTGCTGTCATAAGTCCATCTACATCTGTCATTAGCCATACTTCATCTGCGTTTATGCAGGATGCTATGATGGTAGCAGTGTAATCGGAACCACCCCTCCCTAGTGTTGTCAAGTTTCCGTTTTGGTCTGCTGCAACAAACCCTGTTACAACTGGTATAATATGATCCTTCAACATCGGCATAATTTTGTTCGAAACTCTTAATTTCGTAGTATCCATGAGTGGTTTAGCTTCACCATAGTTGGAATCCGTGATTATGCCAGCTTCTTTTCCCGTAAGAAATTCTGTTTTGACACTTATGTCCTTTAACGCATAGCAGAGTATAGGTGTTGCAAGTCTTTCGCCAAATGACAGTAAGTAATCCTGTGATTTGGGTGTTACTTCCCCAAGCAGAACCATGCCGTTCAAAACATCTTCCAATTCTTTTATTATAATGCGTAATACATTTAGAAGCTCGTTCTTAGTTTTTACTTTAGTCATTGAAGTTTTTGCTACGTCCATATGCAGCTTTGCAACTTTGTCAATGAACTTCTCTACATCGGCCTTGTTGCCCTTTCTTACACTTTCAGAAATTTGTAGCAGATCATCAGTAGTTCCCTTTATTGCAGAAACTATTGCTACAATTTCATTTTCTTTCGAATATGATTTGATAAGGTTCGCTACATGCTTTACCCTATCTGCGCTGGCAACCGATGTGCCGCCAAACTTCATTACTATCTTCAATTCAGAGCAATGCTAACGGTGCTTACCTTAAATTCTTTCGTACCCTACATACTAACTAGAGCTTCTTATGAGATGTAAGTTAAGCTAGCTAGCCTTCTACTCTAGGTGCCAAAAAGAAGTGTATCCTGCCTACGTTTGAGACTTTGAACTCCAATCTTAACGGCATTTTGCTGGAGTATTCGCAAACTACACCACCGGCGCTTGCTCCTATGGCCTTAGCGATGCTGCTTAGATATTCCAAGCTGTATGTTGCCTTGCTCTCATCCTTGACATTCAATTCTTCCAGCCCTTCACTCCCAGATTCCAGCGTAATAACTGCCTCACCGGCGTCTCCTCTGCCTATAAAGACGGCTTTATCTGTATTAGATTCGATGGATATGTAATCGGAGACGACCTGTATATCGCTCAAGATTTTATCGAAGGCAGCTGTGCTCATTGCGATCTTTGTGTTGAAGTTTATCTTCGGTAAAGGTGTTGAGCCAGCCGTGCTCTCTATTAGCCGCATTTTGTACTGTTTCTTATAACCGTCAGAGATCTTTACAACCAACATGTTTTCCTCTGTTATATTCAGTTCAACGCTATCGTTCTTGTCAGCCCTCTTGATTAATTTGGAAAATTCGTCTACTCTAACACCAAACTTTATGGCGCTATCACATTCGAACCTTTCAAAAGCGGAATTGGGCCAAAGTATATCAATAAGTGCGACATGGCTAGGGTCCATGCCCCTGAAAGATATGCTTTCGCTTGTAGCTTCAAAAGTAGCTTCTTCTACAAGTGTTGATACCGCAGAAGTTATAGCCTTCCACTCATCTGGACCTTTTGTTTTTGCTACTAGCGTCAAAGCAGATATGCAATGATTACAACGATATTAAACTTTTATGCATAGTTACGCCATGTATGACTGCATTTGGTGCATCTGTAAAATTGTGTCGTAGGTTCATCTGCACTCCTTGTCTGTAACATCCACCATACAGCTTCCTTGTTGCTACATTTTGGGCATTCAACATTTGTGGTAGGCAGTGCCTTAACATCAGCATCTTCTTCTTCTAAAACCTTAATCGATGGCTCTTCCTTCATATCAGACTTCTTTTTTGACTTGGATGTTGTCTTGGTAACCTCTACCTGTGCTGTTGAGTAGCCACATTTCACACAGATCATTTTTGCTGTTTTTTCCTCGTCTTCTTGTTTCGCCTTCAGTCTACTATTACATTTGGGACAGAACTGCACTATACATCACTTCACTTTTTTGAATAGTTGTACTAGACTTTCTATGTATTCGCGTGCTGTCTTGGTAGATTCTACTAGGGCATCCAATGGATCGCCGCTTTCTGTCACAACTCGCATCTCATACTCCTTCGTCAAAGGATGTTTGAGTGCAACACCAGCAAAGTCGATCTTCTTGGTTTTGAGGAGTTCGTGCTGCAGAATGTACATGATCGAGACGTCCTCCTCCTTTATTCTTATGTTCGCATGATTATCATTAAAATCGACAACTGTAGCTTCCATATCTAGCATCACTCTAGTATGGTGATATAAATTGTGTGTTGACTAACTAAGAGTAAGGATATATTTGCTATAATCTTTAGTGGCAGAGATGTCCAGTTACATCAGCGATGTGAAGCTATTGTCTTCAACCAGCAGAATCAGATTTGATGAACCGTTAAGGCTCGACCTGCGATTCAAGGTTGACGGTCATGTAAGAACCGCGCTAAACCAGCAGAATTGGACTCATGCGTATAACAATCATGATACAACTTTTATGATCAAATACGTAATCAGGATTCAAACTGGCTCCTTGAAGAAGCGTGATATCGTTGAACCAGTAAAGTTGGTAAGGAAAGCATCATTTTACTGGAGCAGAAACCCGAAACTGCCTCCTCAACCACCAGAAAAGAAGATCTGGGCAATGATAGTAATAGATGATGCACCTAATTTGCCCGATACAGTTGAAGAGGCAAAGTCACTGCTACTGGATGTAACGCGTGTAGTAGAATTGATGGGTTCTAACATAGGTAAAGGTACACATAAGTTAGTTGCACATGTAAGTGCCTCTTGGGGCAAGCATCTTTACACGGAACCAGTTGAGATCGACGCCAGATCGAACGAACTTGAGATCGTTTGCATGTAAGCGTCAAAGATATATTCTATCTAATTTTACTTGTGGTGATGGCAAAGTACGACAGTGTGCGTGGTCAGGAATTGATGGAGGTTGAGGAGAAGGGGAGTGAAATTACCTTGATCTTCAAGGATAACAGGTACGTGTTTGTCAAAGTAATAAATGGTAAGTTCGTAGTGGATCGTGCGCAGTACTCTAACATAAAGGGAAAGGAGTTGGCGCAGGTGGAAGAGAAAGAGAATGAGCTTACCTTGATCTTCAATAATGGTAATTTCTCGATCAAGATAGATGGTGGAAAGTTAGTTATAGATGCAGTCCCAGAGTAACTAAACTATCTATAGCTTACTTTTCAAATATTTTTCGAAAACAGATAATGCTATTTCCTGCGAATTGTTTTCTACGGAGCCTGACCGCATGTTCCTTATACTTTCTATTGCACTCTTTGCATCCATCCCCTTGAACTTAATCATATAAGCTGCGAGTATCGTGCCTGTTCGACCCTTACCTGCTGCACAATGAACCATGGTGGATTTATTATTTTGCAAATTTTTCTCTATAAAATCTGCTGCTTTCTCGATATCTTCTATATCTGGCGCTGCGCCATTAATGGTTGGGATGTGTAAGTAATCTATATCATTTAGCCACTCTTCTGGCAATTGGTCTTCTGTTAACGTCAGAACAGCTTTGATGTTATTCTCCCTAACCCAGTCAAGTTCTTCTTTGGACGTAGGCATTCCACTGCCCGCAAGCATACCATCTATGACCCAAGAGAAGTGTGTGGGTTTTTTTGCTATTGCGCCGTAGATCTTACGCCATAAATTTCCTGGAGCGCTCAATGTTTTTCACTTATCCTTGGTGCAATTGCCATTATCAATGCATTTCTTATAAGTTCCTTTCTGCTTATAGCACCCTTAGTCATCAGATCAATTATTCCCCTCTTCTCCCCAATATCTTTTATACCGTATAGAAATTCTACAGCCTTGTCAACTTCGATCCTCTCTATAAGAACCATTTTGGTAACTTCGCTTAACAGCTGAAAGCCGGGACTTGAGCCTATAGTAATTTTTTCATCCCGATCAATAATTGCGACGAACTGAACGTTGAGGTATGTCTTGATATCTGGAATTTCCATTAATCCGGCTTCTATTCCAACACCGAGTTCTGCGTCATTAATTTTTTGCAGCGCAATTCTTGCCCTTTTTACTGCACCGTTGACTGTGCCGCTCAGAGTGATAGGTTGTGGTGGAAGGTTTTCGATACTAACGTTAATCACTTTGACATTGTCGTAAAAATGACTGAAGGTTTCCTTAATAGTTTCAATCTTAATCATGTTAGAAGTGCCTGCCGCGATCAGCATGCCTTACCTTGTTTATGCGGATATAAAGGGTCTTGATCAAGACTTATATTGCAAATTGATGATATTCTTAATATAATGCAGGAAGTTTTGGGTAGAGAAGCCATTCTATACAAGCAAGATGGAGATAGGGTAAAGTGTACTGCGTGTGCAAGATATAGC
>CAYJTD010000019.1:0-15399 GCA_964372525.1 uncultured Nitrosopumilales archaeon
TGCGAAAGTATATCTTCCAGATCCTGCTCTTCCTTCACTTCTTCAGAAAGTATATCGCTCACGATCTCGTAAGTCACAAAATCCACGTCTTTGACCTTGAGCATTATTTTGTTGTAATGCTCCGTAACAATTCCTGCTATTTCCATGGCTTTCTGCACCGATTTTTTGAAAGTAAGATACTGCTCTGGTTCAACTGTTCCAACATTGCTGTTCTTCAGCCACTCTCCTGGGTTACTGAAGGCAAATGCGCCAAGCTGGTTCAGCCTGTCTGCAAGCATTTCCGCATGTTTCAGTTCACCCATAGCGTTGTTCTTGAATAACGTAGTTAGTGTTGCGAATCCAAGTCCTTCCATGTATATGGAAGTGTACCAGTAGAAGTGGAACGCAACCATTTCATCAACATAAGCTGTCTTCAGCATATTGACAATTTCTTCACGCGCAGAACCTACTATTTCCTTTCCTTTCTTACCCATACGATCATGTTTTAATACAAACTATTTAACAGTTAAGGCCCGTGGTTCGGAAAGGTAGACTGGAGGAGATATTCAGCAAGGCTATGCATGCAGACGATCCGAAATTATATACTGTTGCATACAGAGACTATGACGAAATTAAAGAATTACCGCTGTTAGAATTCTTGCATGTATCAGAAGATTTTCAAACCATACCTGCAAGCAGGATCGTGTATGTAAGAAGGTTGAATGAAACGGTATATAGAAAATCTGGATGAAATGTAGCGTGTATAGAATTAATTCTGTGCAAACGTTTGTTCATTCATTCTCTATCCATGTTAATCTTTTTTAAAAATTAATATCTCAGTGTTGATGGTAAACTGTTGGAAGCATGGAAATGAGGTTGTATGAACTGGATCAACAATAAGATCTTCAAATTACTCGGAGTAGATAGCGGTCTAGCCTACGTTACACTGGGCAATCTCGGTTCTGGCGTACTTGGTGCTGCATTCTGGCTCATACTAGCATCACTACTTATTGCAGAGAGTTATGGACAACTGAATTATTTCCTTGCATCAACTTTTATCTTTGGTACCGCCGCATTACTTGGTTTGAATCCACTTATCACAACTTACATCGCAAAAGGGAACGAAAATGTGAAGTACCAGTCAAACATAGTGGCACTAGTTTCCAGTATTGCTTTCATTGTTCCATTGATACTTTTGACAGGATATCTACAGCTAAGCGTCTTACTGATGGGTGTCGCTTTCTTCCAGATGTCAATGGCCGAGCTTTTGGGAAGAAAGATGTACAAAGAGTACACTATCATACTTGTAGGTCAGAGAGCCACACAAATCGCATTGGGAATATCGCTGTACTTTCTGTATGGAATGGACGGTATAATATTCGGCTATGCTATTTCTTTCCTAGCCTTCAGCTATCGATACTTCTTCACAGTCAAAGGGTTCAGGCTTGACACACACCAAATACGTACCAACTTCAAGTTCATGATCCACGGTTATGCGATGGAGCTTGCGAGAACTGTAAGCATGTTTTCAGACAAGTTGTTGATAGCACCCTTGTTTGGCTTTGCAATGTTGGGTTTTTATCAGCTTGGAGCACAATTTCTGCTATTCTTGGGTATGATCCCAACAATAATGTATCATTATTTGCTACCACAAGAGGCAAGCGGCGTTCATTCAAGAAAAATTGGGACAGGCGCGTTTGCAATATCATCTATGCTTGCTATAGGTTTCGTAGCTGTCGTACCATGGATTATAACAAACTTCTTCCCTAATTTCACCGATTCAATATTTCCTGCACAACTTATGAGCATAGGCATAATACCAATGACTGTAACATCGATCCTGAGTTCTAGATTTCTAGGAATAGAGCGGAGTAGACCTGTGTTTATAGGCGCAATAATTTATGTAGCCATACAGTATACAACGATAATAATTCTTGGCAATATGTTTGGCATGGTTGGTTTGGCAATGTCGTTGATAATAGCTCTTACAGCGCAATCATTATACTTGCTTGTTACAAATAGAGTGCAGAAACCAATTATAGTGAAATAACCTAACGATAGGACTTTTGCTTCCTTCTTCTAGCACTAGGACCGCCAAACTTCTTAGGTTCAGTACGTCTAGGATCGCCTATTAACAAATGTCTATCATATTCTATCAGTCTCTCCTTGATCTCTTCCCTGACAGATTTCTGTAATGGATGCTCTTTAACATCTTTCTTTCCTTTGGTATAACCTGTTAAAGCTCTTGATATAGCAACTGCACTTGCAAACGCTCTACCAATAAAACCACCACCTTCAACTCTAACACTGATGTCTACTTTATTTCTAGCATCACCAGCAATCTCCACAGGCGTAAGGATTATCTCCTTCGCTATTTCAGGCGTAATCAATTCAGCAGGGATGTTGTTGATCCGTATTCTGCCAGAACCTTTTACTATGCTAGCTACCGCTCTTGCAGTCTTTCTTGACGCGGGATAAAGTTCAACTCTAGCCATTACTCCTTCCACCCAATAGATGTGGCAAGTTCTCTCACACTTAAGTAATAT
Source organism: uncultured Nitrosopumilales archaeon (assembly GCA_964372525.1). Taxonomy (GTDB): domain Archaea; phylum Thermoproteota; class Nitrososphaeria; order Nitrososphaerales; family UBA213; genus CAYJTD01. Next base: position 2,526 of record CAYJTD010000019.1, read on the forward strand.
GCCGCAGGTTTTCTGATCTTAGCGTTATCAAACTCTTTCATCTTACCTCCCTCATAATTTTTCGGCACACCTATGTAAACCCTTAACCGTTTCATGGCATTAACACCCCTGGCTTTCTCCTTTGGAACCATACCTCTAACCATCCTTGTTATTATTCTGTCAGGTCTCCTTGCATGGTAAGGTCCATGTTCTGGATGATTTATACTGCCTACTTCTAGATACTCATGCCACTCTCTTATTGTAGTATACCTGTTACCAGATAACATTGCCTTCTCCGCATTTAGTATCACAACGCTATCTCCCTTTAGCAATATCTTTGCTACATACGAACATAACCTCCCAACTATATGGTTCGTGGCATCAACTATTACTTGTTCAGCCAAATATCTTCACCTTACTCCCCTCGGGAAATTTTTCAACGAATTCTTTTATGCTTAAGATTTTGCCGCCAGCGTCAAGTATTTTTTTAGCAGCGCTTCGTGACAGCGAAAATGCACATAATGTAATCTTGTGATCCATAGTTCCAGTGCCCAATACCTTGCCAGGAACTATTACTATATCCCCTTGTTCTGTAAATGTAGAAAGTTTACTCAAATTAACTTCAGCTTTAGAACCCGATCTCTCCATAATCTCTTGCAATTTCAACCATATAGGTGCCTTGCTCTTCTTGTAGGCACCCCTGAAGTTCCAAATGGCTTCACTTAGCACTGGATTGCTTAACATATGCTTTTAACTCCTTAACCTTATCCCCAAATATCTGTATCTTCTGGTCAAGTATCTTTAGCGATTGTTGTATCACTTCTACAGGGGTTAACATTCCAATAGTTTCCAGTTCCAAAACGAATTCTTCCTTATCACTATCAATCTCCTTCAATATAGCAGTAGAGACTGGTTGCCATTTAGCATGCATCTTCCCCCTTCCTAATCTAGCATACGCTTCAACCTTTAATTTTTGTTCAGGAGCAAGAACCACTATCGGAATATCAGCACTAATCGGTTTAACATAATCATCTTCGGAATTAAGTTCACCAGACAACACAGATCTACTTTTGTCCTGTGCGCTAGCATCTAGGTAAAGTAGAATTCTGCATTTCGAACATCCTAGCGTGCTTTTGCAATCACATTCGTGAGCCATTACGAATCTTTCCAATTCTGTGCGAAATGGAATTAAACCTTATCGATGTGCTACTGCTTCGTCATGCATTACAGATGAATTATGAAGTATAACGACATCATCGATAGCCATCGTAGGAACCTCACTCAAGGCTATACGCCTCAAAGCATTGGCATACTGTCTAGGGATGCCTTTTAGCTTGATGGCTATCTTGTTATCTGACTCTTCGATAATATCTATTGATGTCAAAGACTTTTCATACACACTCGCTTTCAGTCATTTAAAAATCTACCGAAGTATTGGTAAAGTTACACATATTATATATACACGGTGAAGCGACTTGCTATTATGGCAGCAAAATTAACAATAGTCCGACTGGCCATAGAAGGTGAAAAGTTTGAACTTTTGGTCAAGCCAGATCCTGCGCTTGACTTCAAGATGGGTAAACGGACAGATATTTCCAACATTCTAGCATCTGATGAAATTTATGCAGATGCTAACAAAGGTACTAGGATTTCTGACGAGAAACTAATGAAGTGTTTCAAAACCACAGATCCAACGGCTATAGCACAAATGATACGGGAGAGAGGCGAGTTAAATATGACTACGGAACAGAGGAAGCGACTCGTGGAAGAGAAGAGAAAACAGATAGTGCAGATAATATCAAAAAGCTATGTTGACCCGAGGACGCATTTACCGCATCCCTCTACAAGGATAGAAAACGCAATAGATGAGTCAAGGGCTGTAATAGATCCGTTTGTGAAGGCTGAAGACCAAGCCAAGAAGATTATAGACGAATTGCGATCAATTTTACCACTAAAAGCAGAGCAGTTGAAGTTATCAATCATAATTCCTCCACAATTTGCAGCACAATCTTATGGTGCATTAAAGAGCCTTGGTGATCTGCAGAGCGAAGAGTGGCAAGCAGATGGTTCACTCAAAGCAATAATTGAAATACCGGCTGCTATGCAATCTACACTGATGGATAGGTTGGGCTCTGTTACAAAGGGTTCTGCACAAGTGACGGTGATCAAGTAATGCAAGAGGGGAAAAGAAGGTATGTAGTTCCTGGAGATTATATAGCAGACAGCAATATTAAACCCCTGTTTAACGTAGTCAAGATTGACGATAAAATTTATGCTACTAGGATAGGTATTGCTGAAGTTGGAAGTGACGGTGCCAAAGTCATCCCGTTATCAGGTGTATACATACCCAAGATTGGAGACTTGGTTATTGGTAAAATAATAGACCATTCTGCAATGGCGTGGGAACTTGACATAAACTCATGCTTCTCTGGACACTTACCAGCACAGGATGTATTCGGAAAAGACTACTCACCTTCGCAGGACGATCTAACGAAAATGTTTCGCACCGGAGATCTAATTACATGCAAGATAGCTAACTTTGACCGATCTAGAGACCCACTGATTACAGTCTCTGATAAGGACTTGGGCAAGATTCCTAAAGGTGAGGTTGTAAGGGTCTCACCAACAAGAGTGCCAAGGCTGATAGGCAAAAGAGGTTCTATGATCCAAACGATCGAGCAGAGCACTCATTGCAAGATAATCATTGGCCAGAACGGCATTGTAGTAGTTTCAGGGCCATCCACTGATGGTGTACTGCTAGCAGTTAAGGCTATAAAGATGGTAGAAGAAGAGGCTCATACCGCGAACCTTACTCAGCGTGTTAAGGACATGTTACAAGGTTCAACAGGTGGTAATATTGGTTAGTTTAATCAATGAACAAGGAATTAGAACAGATGGAAGGAAAATAGATGAGCTCAGACCAGTAAGAATTGAAGCTGGTGTATTGAAAAATGCAGACGGCTCGGCATACATAGAGTTCGGAAGGAACAAGATCATGGTAGCTGTTTATGGTCCTAAAGAAGTACATCCTAAGCATATAGCATTGTCTGACAGAGGCGTATTAAGGTGCAGATATCATATGGCTCCTTACTCAGTTGAAGAACGAAAGAATCCTGCACCATCTAGGCGTGAAGTCGAGATCTCTAAGATCACTAGGGAAGCCTTGGAACCATCTATTATACTGGAAGATTATCCTAGAACAGCTATCGATATTTACATTGAAATATTACAATCAGACGGTGGTTCTAGATGCGCAGGTATAAGCGCTGCATCTGTAGCACTTGCAGACGCAGGCGTTAACATGCGGGATCTGGTAGCGGCATGTGCTGCAGGCAAGGTTAGCGATGCAATTGTTTTAGACATAAATGATGAGGAGGATAAGGAAGGGCAAGCAGACATGCCAATAGCCTATCTGCCAAATCTCAAACAGGTTACACTTATGCAAGTAGACGGTGTGCTTTCCAAGGAAGAATATAAGAAATGTCTAGATATGGCTATTCGAGGCTGCATGCAGGTATATCAACTGCAGAAAGAAGCATTAATGAAGAAATACTTTGGTAGTGAAGTTGAAGTGGGAGAGATGGTTTGAGCGCTGCAAAAAAGTCTAACATGATAGTAGAACATTTACGTAGAGTCCAGATGCAGGAGCTCTTGGCAGAAGGTAAGAGACTTGATGGTAGGGGGTTGACAGAAACTAGGCCTTTAAAGATTGAGACAAATATCATTCAGAAAGCCAACGGATCTGCACGCGTTACTTTGGGTAATACGCAGGTTATTGCTGGTGTAAAAATAGATACTGATGAGCCGTATGAAGGATTAGAGAATAAGGGCATACTGATATGTAGTGCTGAGGTTCTGCCCTTGGCTTCCGCATATTCTGAGCCAGGTCCACCTGATGAAGACGCTGTTGAACTTGCCAGAGTAGTTGATCGTGGTATAAGAGAATCAGAGATGATTGATCTAACTAAACTCGTTTTGGTAGAAGGAAAGATAGTTTATGCTATTTTTGTTGACGTGAGTATTTTGAATATTGGCGGTAACTTGTTTGATGCGACATCTTATGCTGCTGTCAGTGCATTGCTAACGGCTAAATTGCCAAAGTTAAAGATAGAGGATGGCAAAGTAGTTAATACTGGTGAAGTAATGCCTGCGCCTATACGAACAATACCAGTATCAATCACAATGGCAAAGATAGGTAACACAATAATCGCCGATCCAACTTCGGAAGAAGAACCAGTTATGGATGGAAGGGTTACAATGGCTACTGATGCAGAAGGTAACGTCTGTGCTGTACAGAAGGGAGGCACTGGCTCATTTACGGTAGAACAGATACACCAGATCGTGGATACTGCTATTGCCAAAGGTGAGGAGATAAGACCAATACTGGAGAGGATTGGAGAAAATGGCTCGGTCTAGAGCCAAGGAATCACTGACTGGCTTACACCAAAAGTATGGCGCCACTCTTAGACGCAGGTATACTAAATCCTATCTCACACTAAAACAGAAGCGTAGGTGTCCTAAGTGTGGCTCGAGAAGGTTCAGAAGAAAGGCGCTCGGCATATGGAAGTGTCCCAAATGTCAATACACTGTTGCAGGCGGAGCATATGACCTTGCTACAAAGAAGAGTTAACGACAACTTGGCCTTATAGTTCTACGAACAAGTTGTATAGTTAGATATGGAGAGGCCATGCAACCTAGCTGTAGTGCTATGCTAGAGATACTGAAGCCTCTCCATAGATGTCTTTGCAGACGTAGTTAATCAGCTATATTATGTTACAAGGCGAACTCATCTATAGAGAGTTTTCTTTATAGATCTCATTGGGAAATTAATACTACTGTCTCGTTGAGAAAAAAATATGGGTTAGTTTTCTGACAGTTGGTTTTAGTTACAATTTGTGAGATTCTCATCTATTCCCATTAAAATGAAATAAACATTTTCACCTTTTAGTCGTAAGTAGGTAATATCTCACTCATTATATCCGTTGGTATACCTATCAGCATGGCTGAAACCGACTTTGACTTCATAAATGAACCTGTTATGTTTCAGGACATAAAAGGTATGAAGGTGATGGATACTAACGGCGAGAAGTTTGGAACTGTGCATGAACTACAGATAGATCCAATTAATTTAACGATAGTCGGTTTAACAGTGCATAAAGGTTTCAAAAATGTATTCATACAGAAAGACTTTATCGAAAGAATTGGAAAGAACTGTGTTATGCTTAAGGTCCCTCCAATAATGGAAGCGATGGAGGTCATAGATATAAATGGAGAGAAGATTGGGAGGATCAATAAAATATTCAAAAATGAAACAACTGGCATGGTTGAATTAATCGAAATAAGCACTGGTTTCTTAAGTAAACCATTAAAGATGCCACAGCATGAAATTCATGGGATTGGTAAAAAGGTAGTCTTGAAGCACACAAAAGAAGAGTATGCTAGCAACAGTATGCTTGGGTAAAATGAAATGACGTGGACCATCTGGACATTTTACTTCCTTAACTATATAAAGACATGATTCTTAGTATCAACATATTATGTTAAAAAGAAGGTTTAATGCTACAGTAGAGATCAAAACTAAAAATTCTGTAGTTATCTATTCTGCTCTAAAACCTGACATAAATCATTCAGTGGAAGGACATATGAAAGCAGAAATGGAATTAATTGGTGATACAATCACTATAGACATAGATTCAGACGATTTATCACACCTGAGAGCAAGTTTAAACTCATACTTAAGGCTTGTAAAATCTGCTATTACCTGCCTCGATATAACACTATAAATAAAGTCAAGCATATGCTCTGTGTATGAGCGAACAAGAATTACCACCTTGGTTGCGTGAACAGGTAGCGAGGCTTAATCAGCTACAACAGAACCTTCAGGCTATACTCATGCAGAAACAGCAGATAGAGATTGAGCTTGTGGAAGTAGATAAGGCACTTGAAGAATTAACGAAGGCGGGTGCAGACGATGCAATTTACAAATCAGCCGGTCCAGTGTTGATCAAGGCAAACAAGGACGATGTTGTTAAAGACCTTGAAGAGAAGAAAGAACTTGCAAATACACGTGTCATGGTTCTATCCAAGCAGGAAACAAGATTGAAGGAAAATCTGAAGGAAGTTCAAGGCAAGATAGACGAGATGGTACGTGGTGCTTCTGGTGCTGGTGCTGCCATTGGTTCTGCAAAGCCAAGAGCAGAATAAGTGTAATGAAATTTATATTTGCACGTGTAACTTAGCAACAATTGCTTTCCATTTTGCGTAAACAGAGGTTCAAACTGATTTATGTTGTTACGCATAGACTTGCGGACATCGATGCGTATTGTTCTGCATACGCCACCGCGAGATTATTACACACAATTGCAAAAAATTCTACCGTTAAAACTGTCTTTCCTGCAGGACTTAATACTATAACAAGGAAGATAAGCAAAAAATTTCCTACCAAGATAGAAAATAACGCTGATTTTGCAAATGCAGATTTGATAGCTATAGTTGACACAAACAACCCTCTGCTGTTAGCAGAATCGATGCAGGGAGTAATAGGAAGCAAAGCAAAGAAGATACTCATTGATCATCACCCATTGGGGAAGACTGCTAAGAAAATCGCTGATATTATGTTCCTTGATACCAAAGCATCTTCTGCAAGCGAAATAGTATACAATCTTTATAGATCAAACAAGGTCAGTATAAGCAAACGTATTGCACAAGTTCTCCTGTTAGGAATAATGGCGGATTCACAGCATTTGTTCCTTGCCAATGGCAAAACCATAACAGCCGTAAGTGAGTTATATAAGATAGGAGCCTCTATAGAAACCGCAAAGAAGATTCTTACACGTGAAAGAGATATCTCTGAGCGAATGGCTAGATTGAAAGCAGCCAGCAGAATTTCGCTTTATAATGTCAACAGTTTCGTTGTAGCTCTCTCTAGGATAGGTTCATTCCATGCCTCGGCTGCGAAAGCCTTGGTAGATCTTGGGGCCGATCTAGGAATTGTAGTTGGAGGAGACGGAAAAGAATCGAAGGCAAGTTTGAGAGCAACACAACAGTTCTATAAAATATCCAACCTGCATCTCGGAGTGGATGTAGCTAACAAGATCTCCGATTCTGGCGGAGGACATCCTACAGCGGCATCATTATCAAGTAACACTATCGATGAAAATACGTTAGAAAGACTTTTGCTGGATGCAATAGAATCAAAGTTAGGTAAACTAACTGCGATAAAGTGATACTTATGGCAAAAGAAAAAGTGAGAATAGTTGCTGACGAACGGGAAAGACAGAGTGGCATACCACAAGAACTTGTTAGGTTAAATGTAGCAGTAGATTTTAAGCAATTAAACGTAGGAGATTACCTAGTCGCACCGGATAGCGCTGTTGAACGGAAGTCAATACGGGATCTAATGTATTCGATCTACGATGGTAGGTTATTCATACAATGTTCTGAACTTGTTATGCACTACAGTAAACCAATTTTAATTGTTGAAGGCAGCACTGATTCTATTGAAAAATTAACTGATAATCCAATGGTATTCTATGGTGCATTAGCATCGCTTGCACTTGATTTCAAGTTAGCAATGATACATACAGCATCCAAAGAAGATACGGCAAAGGTATTATTTGCATTGGCAAACAGAGTGCTAAAGGATAACAAAACAGGACCATTGCTTAAGAAGGCAAAGAAAGGAAATTCAGTAAAAATTCAGCAGTTATCAATACTAGCATCATTACCTGGGGTCGGTGATAAACTAGCTGTTAGGTTGTTAAACAGATTCAAAACACCAATTAAAGCGTTGAACGCTTCTACTGCAGAACTTGCACGTATTGAAGGAATGGGTTATACCAGAGCATCAAAATTGCGTAAGATATTAGATATTGTACAAATCGATGAAAAAAGTGCAGAGCAGAAAGCTCTAGATGGTTATGATTAATGCCAATAGTAATAAAATATAATATTAGGCATGCATAGGATTTGTTACGCTTGCTGAACACAAATGACTTGCAGATAGTTGCAAAATAACAGTTCGGTGATGATAGACGCAAGTGGCTCCATAATCGACTGGATAGGTAAAGACTTTCAATAGAGCGTTAGTGCTTTTGAGAGTGTTTCAATTTGGATCTAAGCCTGTTTCCACAAACCCTGCATTGTTTTTCATTTGCTCTATAAACTATACCACATGCACTGCAGTATTTTATCCATGTTCCGATTTTTGATATACCCCTACTCATCACATACGACACTTTTATGTTTGAAAGTTCTGCAACATTAGCTACCGCATAATCATCAGTTACTATTAACGGACTGGAATTTTTCAACTCAAATGCCAATGCTATAACCGAAAGATCAGCCTCTGACATTTTCACCAGATCACCGCTTCTTTCAGCCATTCTCCTAGCAGTATCGATGAATTCAGTTTTAGGTTCTCTAATTTGCAGATTACCTGCGTCTATGAGTGCTTCAAGTGCAGCAAATGATCTTTTTATGTGCTTTATTTCCTCAAATACTTCGCTCGTAGTGTAACATTTCAACGAACCCAAGAATGGAATTCCTGCATAAAATGCACTTGCGTCTAGTATGACGCTAGAATCCAAGTTTTGCAAGTTGTCTCAAACCTTTAGTTATGAATCGTACAAAAACAGCATCATGTTCGTACCTTGCTATCTTAATATTTTCTTCTGGTTTTATTTCAAACACGTCTTGTCCATCAACAACTATCTTTGACTCGAAATTGCTACGTATTTCGATTGGTTCATCAGGGAAAATCAATGGCGGCATTCTGTTAACAGGATTCATTGGAGTTAACAGAAGAACATCTAGCTCTTCATACAGAACCGGACCACCTACTGAGTATGAATGCCCAGTCGATCCAGTCGGTGTGGAAATTATGATCCCATCCATTCTCTGTTTTAATTCATCCTCTTTGAATTTTATGCTATACGTGGGAGTACGCGTGATATTGATTCTACTTATAAAAACTTCATTTAATGCCGGTGCCGATTTCATACCATTTATTGATGCGTATATGCGCATCCTTTTTTCCAAATGGAATGAGTTTGAAAATATTTTTTCTATACCTGCTTCAAGTTCATCAGCGTCAATAGCAGCTAAAATTCCACGAGTGCCGCCACCTTTGATGCCAAATACAGGTACGCTGTTGGCAAATGCTCTGACGATTCTCAATGTTGTTCCGTCACCGCCAACCGCTACTGCAAGATCTATATCCTTATCATTTAATTCATCTAGCTGATTTAGTACGGTTCCTTTTTCTACCGAAAATGGTGATATCGTATATACATGAGTTCCTTTTGCTTGCAGAAACTTAGCAGTTTTTCTAGCTATGTCTTCTGCATAGGAGCTGTCATGTTTTGTGACAATAGCAACGCTGCTGATATTCATTTACAGTATTATCATGTGTAATTAGCATAAAACCCTTGCTAGATTCTATCATAACTTATCACCTCTTCTGAAATATGTTAATATTCTGTCAACCACCGTTCCGAAATTCCCGTAAGATTTCAATGTAACTTTATATACTCTTTTTATACCCCCCTTCTCCAAAATTTAATGGAGCATTCTTGCTTAATTTGTTATGTCGCTATGGTATGAAACAACTTATTGCTATTGCAACGAACCCACAAAATAATAGAATCCAAGAAAATACAAATAACCGTTTAAATATGATATTAAACAGGGAATTCATATGAGTTATGCACATCCCGAAGTTTTAGTAGAAACGAATTGGGTTGCAGATCACATAAACGACCCCAAAGTGCGAATAATCGAAGTAGACTATGATCCTGAAAACGCATACAACCAAGGACATGTAAAGAATGCTGACCTTGCATGGTGGAAGCGGGACATAAATGATCCATTGCGAAGAGACGTAATCAACACAAAACAATTCGAGGAATTGATGGGCAAACTGGGCGTAAATCCAGATACTACATTAGTATTGTATGGAGACTTTAACAACTGGTTTGCTGCCTTTGCCTTCTGGGTCTTCAAGTACCATGGACATCAAGATGTTAGGATAATGAATGGTGGCAGAAAGAAGTGGGAAACAGAACAAAGAGAGTATGTCAAAGATGAACCAAAAGTTCAGCCAACAAAGTACACTGCAAAAGAACCAAACGAAGCACTTAGAGCATATTTACCAGATGTAAGAAAGATCGTTGATACAAAAGATGCAAAATGGGCAATGGTAGACGTTAGATCACCAAAAGAGTATACTGGCGAGATAACTGCACCACCTGAATATCCAATGGAGCATGCTCAACGTGGAGGCCATATTCCAAGTGCTGCAAACATACCATGGGCGCAAGCAGTCAAAGATGATGGTACATTCAAGTCTGTTGATGAATTGAAGCAGTTGTACCAAAGCAAGGGTATAACACCTGACAAGAACATCGTAGCATACTGCAGAATCGGCGAAAGATCATCACATACATGGTTTGTCTTGAAGTATCTACTGGGCTATCAGAACGTCAAGAACTATGATGGCTCATGGACAGAATGGGGTAACATGATACGCAATCCAATCGAAAAGTGAAGGCGATGAGCCAGGAACAAAAACTCCTTAAAAAAGGAGAATTTTTCTTTATTTATGAAACAGATTCTACGCTGTTATTGGAAGATAAAACCAAACGAGGTCTTACTCCGATAGAACGATCTATTGACGAAAAGTTTGGCACAGAAGCGGAAAAAGGCATGATCCATGATATGAATGGTATAGGTCATAAAGTAGGAATACGATGGCACTTTCCTAAATCACAATTTTCATTTGAAGATGTTCTTAAGAAAGCTATGGAGATGGAAGAACGCTACAGGAAGATCAGGGAAGAAACATGTCCTGACTAGATTAGGTAAACCTTTTTAGACACCTTTTTTACATCTATAATCATATGTCATCGCTGCTCGAAGACAAAGTGTATATTGTTCTCTCAGACACGGCTAAACGTGGAGTATATCCGTTACACTCATATCGATACGGCTTGTTCAGACTACCTGCTGAGCTTACAGATAAGAATGAGATAAAGGGTGTAGTTACTGCACTAAAGCAAGCGTTCAAAACTGATGAATTTGCTGACAGAATTTATGTTACTCACAAATGGAAAGAAACTGATTATACTGTCCCAAAACCGCAGGACTGGAAGGAAGCAGAACTTGAAGTAACTGTAGAAATTGTTACCGGTGAAGTTGTTGATATTATATATCAGATCAAACCTCTTGAATACTTCCCAGATGCTCATTGGGTTAAGAATTACAGGATAAAGGCAGATCAGAATGCAAAGATGGTTCTTGATTCTATAATTAAAAATACGATTATCGGTGAAAAGTGGAAACAGGGATGGATCAAAAAACAGAAGATAACCGAGCAAGAGGCTCAAAAAAGACTTGATGGTTTGACGCCATTAGCAAAGCCACTTGCCGTTGCAAAGCCTGCACCACCAGCAGCCGCTCCAAAACCAGCTGCACAACAAGTAACTACACAACAAGTAACTACACAACAAGTAACTACACAACAAGTAACTACACAACAAGCACAAACTCAGCAAAAACCACAAGTAGCACAACAAACACAGCAAGCACCAGCTGCAGAAGCACCGAAACCTGTACCGCAACCAGCAGCCGCTCCAAAACCTGTCGCAGCATCATCTGGTGGTGGAATTGATGTTAACTTTAGAAATAGCAGACAGGTGGCAGAAGATCATTTAGGACATCATGTGTGGGGACCAGTCAACTCTCCAGAGCTACTTGGCATACATGGTACAGCCGTTGCTGTTGACTTTGACATCTGTGTTGCAGACGGGGCATGTATAGAAGCATGTCCTGTCAATGTGTTCGAATGGTTAGAAACTCTTGGCCATCCAGCATCAGAAAAGAAGGCCGATCCGACAAGAGAATCTGAATGCATATTCTGTATGGCGTGTGAAACTGTCTGTCCACCGGTAGCGATAAAGATAACACAGGGCGTACATCCGTTCGCCAAGTAACTCTTTTTTTCATTTTAATTAATTCATTCGTTTCCTAGTGAAATAATATATATACTTACTATCGGACAAATACGTTAAATGCTGAGTTACATAACGTTTGTAGTCTTTATCACGGTCTCTTGGATAATGTCCCTTTACAGTTTCAATTTCTATTACTTGGTTTATTTGGCTTGGAAAAACAGGAGAAAGGTTAATCCAACAGCAAATGGATTTCCCATGGTAACAGTTCAACTACCAATATTCAACGAAAAATATGTTACCACTAGGCTTATTCATTCTGTATGTGCTATGGATTATCCCAAAGATAGGTTACAGATTCAGGTTCTTGACGATTCTACTGATGATACGAAAGAGTTGTGCAGGGATATAGTAGAACATTACAGGACACTGGGATACGATATAGAACATGTAACAAGGAAGAATAGAGCAGGCTACAAAGCTGGTGCGTTAAGGGAAGGACTGAAGACCACAAAAGGTGAATTTGTCGCTATATTCGATGCCGATTTTGTTCCGCCTAAATGGTTTCTGCAAAAGACGATGATGCACTTTACATCAGATAAGATCGGCATGATACAATGTCGTTGGGGTCATCTGAATGAAGATTACTCTCCATTGACTCAGGCACAGGCTTTAAGTCTAGACTTTCACTTTTTGATAGAACAAAAGGCAAAGAGTTTATCACATCTTTTTATGAACTTTAATGGTACTGCTGGTATATGGCGTAAGAGTTGTATAGTTGATGCAGGGGGTTGGCATGCAAACACGTTAGTTGAAGATTTGGATCTTAGTTATAGGGCGCAAATGAAAGGTTGGCGTGCATTATTTTTAGACAAGGTAGTGTGCGATGGTGAACTACCAGTTCAGATCAATGCAGCGAAGAGACAGCAGTACAGGTGGGCAAAAGG
>CAYJTD010000020.1:0-5198 GCA_964372525.1 uncultured Nitrosopumilales archaeon
TAGTACTTCACTTATGGATCGCTGTTCGATAAGTTTGGAGAGAATGACCGTGAAAGCCTCAACTTTATATGGATCCGGTTCGTCCTGAACCGCCTCTCTCGCTTGTCTGATCTTCTGCTTCAATTCTGACGTATCCAAAATGGATCAATTATAAGATCAGCAAGTTATTGAAAAGATTTACTGTCGCAGGTTTGAACGTATAAATATCAAGCAAATCTACAATTATCAAGTTGCTCAAGAGTGGCCTAGGCACGGACGTTAAAACCTACTGGGAAGTTACCAAACCTAAGATCTGGTACCTTCTTGTCTTTACCGCGTTTATGGCTTCTCTGATCGCGTATCATGTTCATGATATTACCATGTCAGCCCTGACACTGGTACTTGTGGTTACGTCGGTAATGGCAGGTTCGGCTGCCGCTAATACCCTTACGAATTACATTGATCGTGACATAGATGCCAAGATGGAACGCACTAGATCAAGGCCTATACCGAGTGGCAGGATATCCGCTAAAAATGCACTTCGCTACGGATTGATTTTGACAGGCATTTCACTTGTACTTGCGTATTTCATTAACATCTGGGTCTTAGGGCTGATGGCCTTCGGTCTGTTTGACAACGTTATCGTTTACAGCAAGTGGTTGAAGAGGAGAAGTTTGTGGAACATAATTCTAGGAGGATTCTCTGGTGGTGCTCCAGCACTGATAGGCTATGTTGCTGTTACCACAGCCACAATAGAGCTTGGTCTTGTTCTGGCCGGTTTGGCTTTCCTCTGGATTCCAACTCACATATGGAGCCTTGCGCTTCACATACGTGAGGATTATGCGAGGGCTAATGTACCTATGCTTCCAGTAGTAAAGAGCGAAAGTACCTCTATACGTGTCATTGCAGGCACTACGCTTATGATGGTACTTTTTAGTGTGTTGCCGTTCTTCATGAACATCTTTGGATGGATCTATTTAGGAGTGGCTAGTGTACTGGGTGCAATCATAATTGCAATGAGTATTAGTTTGCTAGCTAAACCAACAGAGAAGAAATCATGGACGTTATTCAAGTTCTCAAGTCCTTATCTAGCGCTGTTATTTATCGCAATGTATGTAGATGCTCTAGTATTCTAATCCAAGTAATCCTCTAACTTGACATTATCATAGTCTGGAATGTTTGCAATTTCAAATCTCTCTTTTGGTTTCAGTAGGGTTGCAGTAGCATCTAGACCCACTTTCGTGGTTAGCAATTTTTCCTGATCGCTTGACGGATCCAAACTAGATCCCTTTGCATTAGGTATGACTATAAGATCCCTATCTGCCTGGAACCTAGTTGCAATGGCATATTCTACAGATTCTGCATCTGTTGGGTCTATATCATCATCAACTACTATAGCCATCTTCAATGATGGATGCGCAGTAAAGGCGGCTATCAAAGCATTTTTAGATTCACCTTCTAATCTTTTACTGATCTGTATAACTGCATGTAGCCAATTACAACCACCATCTGTCAAGCATACCTGTTTTGTTGTTGGTACCACGTTCTTCACGCCCTGCAGTACCTTTGCTTCAACCGGCATAGACATCAACAACCTGTGCTCCGCATAGCCAGGCAATATATCATGATAGATAGCATTATTTCTATATCTCATCGTTTCAAGTTCGAATACGGGCTGCTTTCGCTTATAGTCATATGTGCGCAACATTTCGACCATCCACTCCTCTTCGAGTCTGTCCTTCAATATCCTGCCCTCTATTACAATCTCTGCATGGGATGGTACCATTAAACTGGAATAATCACATTTGCTTAACCCCAAAGTATTATCCATAAGTGAGTTGGCTATCTCCATCTCGTCCTGTCCATATGCAGCCTGATACGCTGCTCCAATAGTTACAGCAGGATGGACGCCTACAACAGCGGCAACCTTAAGATCCTCGCCATGCTCTTTCGCGTGCTGGTAGCATTTGTGCAAATGCCTACCCTCGACCATCCTAATGGCCATATGCTTTTCATCTAGAAACAGAAACCTGTGGACAGAAGTATTCTGATTTCCAGTCTCCTGTTCCTTTGCAAACACAATTGACGACGTAATAAATGGCCCAGCGTCTTTATCAAAATGTGTTACTATTGGAAGTATTGATAGATCCTTCGATGTATTTTCATTAAACTTGGCGTTCTCAGTTTTTGGCTTGTTTGGCTTCGATAATGCGTCAAAAACCCTACTATGTATCGCATTTATGCCTGCATTTATTGCTGTAGCAAACCGTTTCCTAGTGCCACATACATTTGTGGCAACATGCATTTTACTTTCCTTGACATTTTCGAAAAGAACCGCTTGGTTTCCATTAAGGTGTCCAGTTATGGCAGCTATTTCAAACTTCGTTGAAACCGGTTTCTTGATAGTAACTAATTCACTGTTCTTCCTTAACGTATCAAGGTAGCTACGCAGATCCATGTTGCTCACTTACCGCATCAGTTACAATTCCCATAATTGTTTTCATTGCATTCAAATCTAGTGCATTTTTTGTATGTAATGATGTTATGCATATTCCATTTGTTAAAGCAGCTACACGTTCGGATACCATATTCAAAAATATACTATCGTATTTGCTTGGAATAACCTTGGCCGTATTAACACCCGTAGAACCGTGTAAAGAAACGTTGAGCGACCCGATCCTATGCTGATCACCCTCGGAAATGGAAATAAAACATCCATTAAACATACGGATGACACGTATTGAAAATAGTCTTTCCTCTACCTTTATGCTACGCTCAAGATATTCCTCTACAGACATTAGAACAGTAAAACATTAGCCAAGTTATGTGCGTATTGCTATGGGTTCGATTACTTTCTCGTTCGTCTTCCTTGCTCGAAGCTTTGCTTTATACTTCAAGTTCCTAGGCTTTGTTCTAAGCCTGTAACCGCAGCAAGGACACCATAATCCATCCCATTTTATGAATATCTCACATATTTGGCAGCGTTTCTGTCCAGAGGCGTACCTACCGGAACCAACTGGCTTCTGTGCCTTGTATCTAACGCATATTCCTTTACAAGTCATTATTTTTACCTCCAGAAATCGTCTCCTTCGATTAATTATATGCATAGTATATATTTAAAGATTATCAAATATTTTCTAGATTAAAACCATATTTTTAATAAATTTTATACATATATGGTTGGAGAGACCGATAGAAAAATTTGATAACCAGGGGCATAAGTATATATATTTCTAGTGCTCCGACTCATAAACCTTACTCCCGGTAGAATTCTTCTGGTAAAAGGCCCAGCACTGGTTAGATGTGAGGGGGATGTGATCGTTTTAGGCAAATACGCTAGTAATGGTGAAGTTACAGTAAGAGCTGGTAAGATACTCCCTTTTGAGGCAAATAACTCCTCTAAGATAAAGGTCAGAGTTTACAGGAATGGCAGCTACAAGATAGTTGAAGATGGAAATCTGGGCGTATCAATATGGAAAGACGTTGCTGACAGGATGCATGAAAGACCTCGACGTATAATGATTGTTGGCGCTACAGATACTGGTAAATCAACACTTACAACTTACCTTTCAAACATTGCCAACGCAAACAGTTTGAAGGTTGGAGTAATTGATGGTGATGTTGGTCAGGGTGATCTTGCTCCACCAGGGTGTATAGGTGCGGCTATAATCGGAAAGCAATTTGTGGATCTGAGAGACGTTAATGCAACATACTATAGTTTTATCGGTTCCGTATCACCAATGGGTGTAGAAAATGTGGTCACAGACAGCATAAAACAGATTTTCTACAATATAGCTGCAGAATCTGATATATGTATTATTAACACAGACGGTTACGTCGATAAAAGTGGCATAAATTACAAAATAGCACTTGCAAGAACGCTAAAACCTGACCTAATTGTTTGCACCGGTGATACTAAATTTGATGAATTTGAAGTTGTACGCGTAAATGCTCCTAGTAGGATTATAAAAACACATGCGGAAAGGGAGGAACGAAGATTAGCGCAGTATGCAAGATTTCTAGGTGGACGAAGACAGACATTTGAAGTAAAGGAGAAAAATTTTATGTTTATGAGCAAAGTCTACGACCATAGCATTGTCAGGGATGATTTAATACGCATTAATAATGCTGTATTACCTTCAGAAATTCTGAAAGGCATGTTTGTAGGACTTGGAATCGGTTGTAATGTCAAAGGTTTCGGCGTTATAACTGAAATAAAAACTGGAAGAATTACAGTCAGGACACCTTATGAGGATAAGTTCGATACTATAATGTTAAGCATGACAGGAATTTCACGCAACATGCAAAGGGAATATCATATACCACTAGTTGCTAATAGATAAAGGAGGTCTAAATGGCCTACCTTTTCTTAACGCTATTGCCCTTGCTGACAATTTGTCACGCATGCCCCTCCTGTTAATACCAATAGTACGTACGCTTGATGTGCCATGTTCATTGACAAATTCAATCATTATACTATCTTTGAACTCCTCATGCAATTTGCTAGCAATCTGTCTAGCCATTGTTGGATCGCCGTAGCCTATTCTCACTATCTTCTTTCTGGACATTGTGCCCCTGATCAGTTTGCTAACCAAATCCACACTCTTTCGTACTGAGGTCATTACCTGACTCTCTATCTCCTTCTGCAGGTAAAACACTGCTATACCTATTCTGTTGCCTGGATCAATACCTATTACGAGTTGATCGTCCTGATGCATACCCATTAGGCTACGTAGGATCTTTGCACGTATCAGTGCAGGTTCGTCATCAAGTTCACTGTCCAGGAGCATATTCTTCTCACCCACCAAATTTCTTTCCTGCTCTGTAGTAATCACTAGTTGTGGATTGGTTAGAGATGCTTCTTCTGGAGAGACTGAATCAAACGGCAGACCCAATGATTTCAACACACTAATAATTTTGTAATATGGCTTTCCATGAACTGTAGCTACTAGTACCCTGATTGGAAAACTATCAACCCTCAGGGGCGTTTCATCAGGTTGATTTCCTTGCAGATCGCTATTAAACTTTATGCATATTATTCACTACCTAAAGGATTTGATAAGAAGAATATGAACTAAAATTCAGGATTGTAGTATTCTATTGTGTAAAACTGTGTATTAGGAAAGTTAGAAATAATCACTTATGATTTGAAGTGTGGATGTTCCTGCGTAGTTGAATAGTTAAATCAGATATTGTTCTATATCAAAATAATAACCATA
>CAYJTD010000020.1:5208-11903 GCA_964372525.1 uncultured Nitrosopumilales archaeon
ATGAAGGTTCCTGTATAGTTGAATAAATTAAATCAGATATCGTTCTACATCAAAATAATAACCTTAAATTTGGGTAGAAGAGGTGGTAGATCTGGAAATGAGCAAGAAAGTTTCTCTCCCGAGTCGAAAGGTAGTGGAAGGGACGGAAAGAGCTCCACATAGAGCAATGTACAAAGCTATGGGTCTAACTGATGAAGACCTAAACAAACCAATAGTTGGTGTGTCAAATACATGTAATGAAGCTACCCCCTGCAATATTCATCTTGGAAGACTTGCGGCAAGGGCTAAGGAAGGTGTGATGTCCGCCGGAGGCACACCGAGAGAGTTCACTACAATCGCAGTTAGTGATGCTATTTCAATGGGGCATGAAGGAATGAAAGCATCTCTGGTAAGCAGAGAAGTCATAGCTGATTCTATAGAATTGATGGTGCGTGCTCATCAATATGATGGACTCGTGGGTGTTGCTGGCTGCGACAAAAGCCTACCAGGTACAATGATGGGCATGGCGCGATTGAACATACCATCTGTATTCGTTTATGGAGGTACGATCATGCCAGGAATTTATGAGGGTAAAAATCTAACAATACAAGACGTGTTTGAAGCTGTAGGATCGTATGATAGCGGGCAGATAACTTTAGAGCAATTGACTAATATTGAAAATTATGCGTGCCCTGGTGCTGGTTCATGTGCCGGAATGTACACAGCGAATACAATGGCTTCAATAAGCGAGGCATTGGGTATTGCTCTTCCTGGAAGTGCTTCTCCCCCAGCCGAAGATACCAGAAGGTCAGATGCGTGCTTTGAGACTGGTAAAGCAATAATGAACCTTCTGGAAAATAACATAAAACCAAGAGATATAATCACATTCGAAGCTTTTGAAAATGCAATAACTATACTAAATGCAATAGGTGGATCAACTAATGCTGTCTTACATCTGCTGGCGATAGCTAAAGAGGCCAGAGTGAAACTCACCCTTAATGATTTCGAAAGAATAAGAAAGAAAACCCCACATATTGCTGACATGCGGCCTGGAGGATTCTATGTTATGCTTGATCTGGATAAAATTGGAGGCGTGCCTTTGCTTATGAGTAAATTAGCAGGAAAAGGGTTACTGCATGAAAATGTTGTTACAGTAACCGGCAAAACATTGAAGGAGAATCTTAATGCTTTTCATTTTAAAGTTGTTGAAAATCAGAAGGTGATAAAACCTATGGAATCACCAATTCACAAAACTGGGACGCTGAAGATCCTGAAAGGTTCCTTGGCACCAGATGGAGCTGTGGTAAAGATAGCTTCTCTCCAAAATCTAAAGTTTGAGGGAAAGGTCAAGGTCTTTAATCGTGAAGAGGATGCATTTGATGTTATAGCTAAAGGAAAGATTGTTGAGGGCGATGTAGTAGTAATAAGATACGAGGGACCAAAAGGTGGTCCTGGAATGCGCGAGATGCTAGCAGTAACCGCCGCAATAGTGGGTCAGGGTCTTGGAGATAAAGTAG
This sequence comes from uncultured Nitrosopumilales archaeon, assembly GCA_964372525.1. Lineage (GTDB taxonomy): Archaea > Thermoproteota > Nitrososphaeria > Nitrososphaerales > UBA213 > CAYJTD01. The sequence continues at coordinate 6,705 of CAYJTD010000020.1, forward strand.
CGTTAATCACTGATGGAAGATTTTCTGGTGCTACTAGGGGACTCATGATAGGGCATGTTGCCCCAGAGGCAGCTGTTGGAGGACCAATTGGGTTGTTAAAGAATGGTGACGTGATTAGCATAGATGCCGATAAAGGTAAACTAGATGTGAACTTATCCAAAAAAGAGTTAGCTAAAAGAATGAAAAAATGGAAACCGATCAAACCCAGATACACTTGGGGTGTTATGGCAAAGTATGCTTCCCTAGTAGGATCAGCGTCTGAAGGAGCTGTAACATACCCTCATCTGATTGCACAATAAATAATTTAATTACTTTGACGTTGTGCTAGCTAACAGCTATGATAACAAACAAGAGAGAGTTGTTGCATGCTCGTACATGTATCAAAGCAAGGAAATTAGTTTTAGCCGCACTCGAGGCTGCGTTACTGGCAGCTGATCCGAAGCGAACAGTAAAGCAACATGTGAAGTTGAAAGGCAATATCTTACAAATAATGAACAAACGATACCCACTTGATTTTGATCATGTATACGTAATTGGCGCAGGGAAAGCGTCGGGGTACATGGCAGAGGCATTGAACGAGATACTGGATGATAGGATAACAAATGGACTTGTAATAATTCCAGATAATTTTAAGGTAAAATTACGAACGGGAAGTATTGGCCTATGGCGTGGAACACATCCAATTCCAAGCGATAAGGGAGTGAAAGGCACGAAGAAGATGCTTGATCTTGTAAAAAATACTACTTCTAAAGACCTTGTCATGTGCCTGATCTCTGGTGGCGGATCGGCGCTGATGCCGTTACCTTACAAAGGTATTACAATTTTGCAAAAACAGAAAATCACCAATAATCTGTTACGGTCAGGTGCCACAATAGAGGAGATCAATGCTGTACGCAAGCATATTTCTGCTGTAAAGGGTGGTAGACTCGCTGAAGCAATTTCAAAGCCAACCTTGATCTCGCTTATGATTTCCGATGTTGTAGGAGATAGGCTTGATACCATAGCATCAGGGCCAACTGTACCAGACAGCACTACATTTGCACATGCAGCGCAGGTTCTCAAGAAGTATAGCCTATGGAACAAATTAGATAGCAATGTAAAACGCGTGATAGAAAATGGATTGTCTGGAAAGATACCAGAAACCCCCAAGCCTGACAGCAAGGTTTTCAGAAATGTTAGAAATTTCATACTAGGCAATAACAAGCTTGCATGTATGGCAGCTATGGATTATCTTGAATCGAAGGGAGTAAACACTACCGTTCTTACAACTTTCATGCAGGGTGAAGCTAGAGAAGTTGGTATTATTGCATCGGCCATAGCTCGACAGATCAATAGCAGTAGCGAGCCACTTGCAAAACCAGCAGCGATCATCATGGGAGGTGAAACAACTGTTACTGTAAAGGGAAATGGTATGGGAGGGAGAAATCAAGAATTGATTCTTTCAGCATCGCGAAGAATAAACGAGCTAAACAATACTGCTATAGCATCAATAGGTACAGATGGAATCGATGGAAATTCCAATGCTGCTGGTGCAATAGCAGATTCTACCACGAACAGAAGAGCTCAACGAAAGAAAATGTTGCCGATGAAATATTTGATTAACAATGATTCACACACTTTCTTCAAAAAATTAAACGATGTTATAAAAACTGGTTCGACGGGGACAAATGTTAATGATATACTTGTAATTGTATGCGTATAATTTACTTATACCTGCACTGTCAGTTCAGTTCGTGGTACTTTAGCTGTAAGCGGGACGGGGTTTGAAACGCTCTCCCACAAAAATACTTCTATAGTAAACCTTCCCGCTTCATCTGGAACCCACGACTGCGCCGCGCTAAGTGTTTCACTTGCTGGTAAAGTGCCAGTTATCCATGATAATGATACTGTAATTCCGTCAGCGTCCTTTATCAGTACCAAGTAGGCGAATGGTTGTTTTTCTTCAAGGTTGTTTCTCACATCGGCTTGCACAAGCACTTGCTGACCAGTAAAGACCTCAGTCAGTGGTTTCCCTGACTGATCTACAGGCATAAGCCTACCAACCACAGCTTTACCACTTAGTTTTACGTCGAATTGTAATGAAGCGGTAGCTAGTCCATCAGCATAAGAAGCCTCTAGCCTATACTTAGCCGCTTTTACATTTTTACCAAGTAATTCGCCAGCTTCAATCTCAAATGTCCCATCGTTTCTAATTTTGTCAGCACTTACAGGTACAAACTTCCAGATAGTATTGTTAAAACCATAGATCCTAATTTCTACAGGAACCAAGATTCGTGGTTCAACTTTTCCTGAAATAGTTACAACATCGCCAATATCATAAGATGACTTGTCTACGCTAATTGTTAGCGTTGGCTTCGCTTTAACCTCGAAGCTTGTGTTTGATTTGAAACTCTTGTAGGTAGCTTCAACCGTATGAACTCCTAACGTACTTGCCTGAGCTCCTTCGAGTTTAAACTGAAATGAGAATGTTCCTGCTACATCCAACTTCGCATTAGCATTTTGATATGTTTGCCCACTTGGATTCATTACCTTTATCGATACATTTTCGCCGGCTGTGAAAGCCTCTGTAACATCACCAATCAAAGTAACTGTCATGCCAACGGCGTAAACGCCTTTAAATGCTAAAATGGTAAGAGGCCCTCCCTCTTGAGCATAAACACCTGTATTTAATGCAGGAAGAGAGACCATCATGGTTACGAGTAGAGAAACAGCTAGGAACCATCTCATACGATTCATATCAATGGGTTATATGTAACTGTTATTTAAGCACTAATATTCGTTTAACTTTATCATTGGTTTTCATGTTTTTACAAAAATAGATACACATACACTACAGATGCTAAAACGAACGTGTTACGTAAAGTCGTTTACTATTCTACAGATTGCAGTAAATGTTTGTAAAGACAAGATTGATCATTTAACGTTCATCTTTACGCCATGTTCGTACAACATTTTATACACTTCTGGTAGTGAATAGACGAATCCTACATGTACACAGTTTCTTTTCATCAAACAAGCAGTAAAGTTCACCGCCTTTGATCTGCACTTCTGCAATCCTGTTCTTCTTGTTGTCCTTCACCACAACCCTGTTATCATCAACTGCAACCTTCTCCATCATAGGTGCATATTTGGCTAATGCTTCATGTTCCTGCAGAAGCTCTTCCATCATGCTGGTCAAATAGCCAGAGAAACTCGTTATGCCCTTCATCTCAAAGTCTTTCTTGTTCTTCTCATAGACATCGAAGAACTTCTTGTACACATATTCGCTTACAGTTATTGATTTGAAACCGCTTTTTGGCATAGTACGATCAAAGTTCGGTACATTATCACAGTATAAAAAATCTTTCCGCGTCTGCTTTTTTACTTGTAAACATGAAGAAATTATCTTCGTGATTGAAAACAAAGTTATAAATGCATAGTTCATTATCCCAATTCCGCATAAATGGGGTCGTGGGCTAGATTCATCAAAAAGATCAACTTTGGATGAAGGTTAGCATGGTATGCTTCGAGCCTTGGGCGCTCGAGGTCGCCGGTTCAAATCCGGCCGACCCCACTGATGTATTTTGTAATATTACTTTAGAACCTCAATGGACTTCATCCTTGTAGGAGATAGCGCAGTTGGATTGGTCAGGCTCTCCCATACAAAAATCTCTATAGAATAACTGCCAGATGTTGATGGCAGCCATGATTGCGCTACTTTAAGTGATTCGTTGGGTGGTAATTCAGAAGTAACCCATGATAGTGATACTGTTATTCCATCAGAATTCTTTACCTGTACTATATACGCGAATGGTTGCTTTTTGTTCTGCGCATTAGTTACTTCCGATTGTATAAGCAACTGTTCACCTGTAAATATTTGAGAGACGCTCTCTCCAAATGAGTTGACCAGTGTTGGTTCTGCGACAGGAGCCCGTTGTGTCGAAGGCACGAACTTACCAAATATTGTGGTAGCAACAACGTTTTTTGACTCGAGTGTGTTTATGCCATCGGCTGATAGCTTTGCCGGTTCTGGCAAAGTGTTATCGACATACGACATGCTTACAGTATCGCCATCAGATACTTTCAGTCTGTTACCAGAGCTTATACCAGTAAGTGTAAACACCAAACTTTCTTCGAAAATTCCATTGTTCCTATCAGTTTCCCTTAAGGCAAGTGTAAATCCATTTGGATCCGTATCTGACCACACCTTTACGGTGACAGTATCTGGTAAGTCCGGATTAATGCTTGCATCGAGATCTGTAACACTAATCATAGCGCTATCAGTAATTTGATATGAAGGTTTGTCGAAGGAAGCTTCAGCTTCATTGTATTGAATAAATGCTGTTTCAGTAAGCACATTGTCTGAATCTACTCTATAAGATATTGTAATACCGTCGTCCCTGCGCACCTGCAGATCACCAAGATACTTGTTAGGATCAGCTGTGAGCGTAACATCCTTCTGGAACTTTCCTGTATTTGGGCCTGTTTCACGCAGTACCAATTGTTCAGATGCTGCTGTTCCTGAAATAGTAACTGGAACAGTTTCCACCGTTTCGTTATCGGTGTTAAGGCTTGAATCTGTCAATGTTATAATCATCTTATCGAATGCGGTATATGCTGGTCTATCAAGTTGCAAAACAGGCGCAGCTATTGTAAAATTTGGTACTTGTAGTAATATGATCAATATGGAAAAAATTGAAAGTGTGTGCTTTAGTTTCATCGTTCATACCTTATAATACCATATTATAAATAGCTACAAAAAGAGTTTTATCAAGAGACCTGAATAGCCGTACTTCTTGCTGCAGATAATGGAACTGCATTATGCAGGTTATTCCACACAAATGTTTCAACTACATAGTGCCCAGCTATCAACGGTAGCCATGACTGTGTTGCTGTGAAAGAGTTATTTACGACCAATTCTGAGGTCAACCATGACAGTGATACAGTTACCCCATCTGAGTTCGTTACCTGTACTATGTATACGAAGGGTTGTTTGCTATTTCCTTTATTCGTAATTTCAGATTGGATGAGTAATTGTTCTCCAGCAAAGATTTCAGTTATATTTTCGCCAGAAGAATTGAGTAGTAAAGGTTCCGAAGACGATATTCTCTCCTGCAGTGAGGGTCCTGTTCCAAACATGCTATTTGCAAATATTTCCCGTACTTCGGCCGTTTCTACACCATCATCCATGAGTACCGCAGGAGTTGTAAGTGTGCTAAC
>CAYJTD010000020.1:11913-15215 GCA_964372525.1 uncultured Nitrosopumilales archaeon
GTCAGTGTGCTATCACTGTATTTTAGCGTCAGTGTATCGCCATCTGATACTTTTAACCTTGTGCCAGAACTTGCATCGTCTTTAGTGAAGGTCACTATTTCCTCGAACAGACCTGTGCTTGCACCGGTTTCTCTTAATGTTACAAATAGTCCTCCTCTATCGCTATTTGACCAAATCCTTGCAGATAACGTATCTATCGTGTCAGGATTTCTATTCATGTCACGATCTTCCACAACTATTCTTGCTTGATCCCCAAATCCATAGGACTGTTTGTCAAATTTTGCCCTACCTACATGGTAGTTTATGTAGATGCTTTGTGTCACCACGGTATTTGAATCGATTCTGAAAGTAACGCTTAAACCGTCATCTCTCCGAGTTTGGATATCGCCAGGAAATTGCAATAGATTCGGGCTTAAGCGTATGTCCTCTTCAAAAATGCCAGTATTTAGTCCAGTTTCATGCAACTCGAATTCCTTCTGTGAAAATGAGCTGGAGATCAAAACCATGATTGTATCTATCGCGTTGTGATCTTGGTTAGAATCTGGTGAAACGATCCTGATAAGCACCTTGTCAAATGGTGTATACACAGATCCAGATTGGGCTGATACTGTATCCATGATATTCTGCACACTAGGATAAACTAGCAATATCAATGCTAAACTAAACCATAGTTGTTTAACTCGCATCTACCAATTAAAACACTTATTCGCATTTAAATTAAGAGGCTCTTGGTATCCGTAGATCTTTAACTGTATGCAACCCTGGCTCTGCTTCCAGTATTATTGGGATGTAATTAAGCAACAGTGCGATTGTTGCTTGATCACCACTTATTCCATTTGTCCGTACATATATCGGGGGCATACCCTCGATCTCCACGAGATCGAACTCACTAGCCCCAGCAAACATATAGAGTACCATCTCGAGAAATTTTGAATTATGTTTTTTCACTATTAACCTATGCTCTATGCCAGCAATCTGCCCTGGTTCTACGATAACATCATACGATCGTAGCATACGGTTTGCGATAACGGGTCTTATAGTGGTAGCAGACGTTGTTGCTTTTACCTTCAACATATCACAGATCATTCTTGCTGATTCCTCCAATCCCACATGACCCACGTTATGTTTGATTTTCTCAAATTGTTCCATAGTGAAGCCTAAACACATCTTTTCCTGCAACGCCTTTCTCCGTTTTGCAATATCAACTACACGTTCTATCCTAATTCGTTCGATTTTGTTACAGAGACTGGTCAGCATGAGAGGAAATGAGTCCATCACAAACCCTGGATTGACGCCAACGCCAAGAACACTAACTTTGTATTTTTTTGCAACTGTATCAAGTTTCTTGGCCAGTTTTTTGTTAGTTCCGTAAGGATATACAAGTTGTTCACATGTAGATACAACGTTTATGCGATACTGCAGAAGTTCATATATCTGGTTGTAAGCATCCTTAAGCGAAGATGTTGTTGCATGTATAGCGATGTCTGGTTTTACCTTTACTGCATTGATGTTGCTAACAACTTTGATTCCAGATCTCTTCTTTAAAGCTAAAATACCCGTGTCCTTACTTACCTTGTTCTTATCTGTATCAATAACACCAACAAGTTTGAAATTTTTTCTTTTCTGCAACTCTATGAAGATTTCTTTACCCAAACTACCGAAACCAAATTGAAGTACTTTACATGGATGCATGGATTTCAATCAAGAAGACCGTTTAATGCATTTAAGTAATTGTTGTTAATAACGAATCTACCGTAAAATCCATCTCTAGTGATTTTTTGTTGTGTGTATTGTTTTGAACGGTTAGAATTTACTTTACAGGATTCTAACATTACTTTTTAATGAGTTCTGAAATATTCAATGCATGGCTAAAATTGCTTTAATAATAGGATCTGTGAGGAGAGACAGACAGGGTATCAAGGTTGGTCGCTGGCTGGAAGAGAAACTTGAGAGTCGTGACCATACAGTATTCTTCATAGATCCAATTGAGCTTGACCTTCCGTTACTGGACAGGATGTATAAAGAGATGTCAGATCCTCCTGAGAAGATAAAATCTCTTAGAGAAAAGATAAAGGATGCAGATGGCTATCTGGCTATAACCCCTGAATACAACCACAGTACATCATCTGCCATGAAGAACACTTTGGATTATTTTCTAGAGGAATACTTTTTCAAACCTTCGGCAATAGTTTCCTATTCTGTTGGTTCGTTTGGTGGTGTTAACGCTGCACAGCATCTGCGGCAGATATTCGCTGAGCTGGGAGCACCATCGATATCATCTTCACTTCCTATAGGCAAAGTGCATGAAGTTTTTGATAATAATGGAAAATTATTGGATGAAGCATATGAGAGAAGGGCCAACCGGTTCCTAGACGAATTCGACTGGTATATTGAAGCATTCAAGAACCAGCGAGAAAAGGGAACACCGTACTAGTTTCTGCTCAACTCAATTTTCGATATTTAAAGCGAAAAAATGATGAGAGTGTTTGGTCATACTTTTAAGTAGGGTGCTGATTTTCTTATGCCTATGGTATTCGGGAGAGAGGTTAGACTTGCTAGGATATTGAAAGATGGAAAGATGCTATGCATACCTATGGATCATGGTATCAGCAATGGGCCTATACCAGGTCTAGAAGATATACATGGTATGATCTACCAGTGTGAAAATACTGGCCTAACTTCAGTTTTGGTAAACAAAGGCATTGTAAGGAGCATGCCAAGGCCAACTACTGTTGGAGTAATTGTTCATGTTTCTGGCAGCACCAGCCTTGGACCAGCACCAAACAAGAAGGTGCTTATGGGAACAGTAGCTGAAGCTGTAAGATTAGGAGCTGACGGTGTTTCTGTTCACATAAACATAGGTGCAAAGGAAGAACCAGAAATGTTAGTGAAATTAGGTCAGGTAGCCGATCAGTGTGATGAGTGGCACATGCCCTTCATAGCAATGATGTACCCTAGAGGTGAAAACATCAAGAACCCTCATGATCCAGAAGTTGTTGCCCATACAGCAAGAGTTGGCGCAGAGGGTGGTGCAGATATTGTGAAAACAGTTTATACCGGTGATCCCGATTCGTTTAGGCGTGTGATAAAGGGATGCCCAGTTCCTATAGTAATTGCTGGTGGTCCTAAAGCTAAGACAGATGAAGAAGTTCTGGAGATGACGTATGGAGCTATGGAGGCTGGTTCCATAGGCGTTACTTTTGGCAGGAATATCTTCCAGCATAGTAACCCGGCAGGAATGTGCAGGGCACTTGCAAAGGTGATTTTCGAAAAGGCGAGTGTAAAGGAGGCTATGCGTGAAA
>CAYJTD010000021.1:0-806 GCA_964372525.1 uncultured Nitrosopumilales archaeon
TCTTTAGGATTCATTGCAACTACAGAAATGCAGGAACTCAGATCCTGTATGTAGTAATAGCCCAGCAAATATTCAGGCGTAGCACCTAGCGGGTGTGGAGTTTCTTTAACTGCAAAGACATCATCGATAATGCTATCTGCAAGTTTAAAACCCCTATCTGTCAACCTAGCTTGTAACTCCTTTTTCGTTGTCTTCAAGGAATTAACACGTATGTATTGTTGCGGAGGTCTGTCCATCTTTTCTAAAAACTCGTAAACGTTAGGAACGTAATGCAGAAATCTGCTGATAACCCATTCTTTGTAAGCATGTTTGTTAGCTAGTTCTTTAGATTCTTTCGTTGCAGTGAAAGTTACAGCTTTCATTTCAAATAAAATAAGTATACCGCTAACTAAATCTTGCCTATAACTAACTACTTCTTGCCTATATCTCGAGATATCTGCTCTATCTTCTGCCTCAACGCCTGTTTTACCTTGGAATTATCAACCATATTCAGCAATCCTTTACAGTTAGGACACTTGAAGAATATTTCTACAGATTGCTCAAATGACACTCTTGGACAGTCTTGATTACTGCAATGATAGAATTCTGTAGACTCCTCATATTGTAGCCTCTTTCTTAGTCTGTCAAGGATCTTCTTCTTCTGATTCTCTATAAAGTTATCAACCTGATCACGTTTGGCTCGCCATCTGTAGACGGACCAGCCGGTCTTGTCGTCGGGTGCGCGCACACCAGGGGTGAGTGCCTTGCCAACCGTGTCATAAAGCACCTTCCTTACTATGTGGTTCATCAAGCGAGTAGCAGAGGAG
>CAYJTD010000021.1:816-7486 GCA_964372525.1 uncultured Nitrosopumilales archaeon
TGGCAATCTCTTCATCAGTAGCATCTTCAGTGTTAAGCAACGCACGTGCCACTTTAAGATACTCTTCACCACCAATTAAACCAGCGATCTTTACAAAAGAATCCTCGTATTCTATTCGCATCGACAAATCTACTACGTTAATATTGGATATATATTTAACTCGATCCGTCAGTTTTTACAACCTTGTCTTTTGCGCTTGGTATTATCCTGACTTTGCCATTAAATTCATTCTTTAATTGCTTACCCTCAAACAATCTATCGAGAAATATTGCTAGTGCAGCTATCTCCGAGTGGGGTTGGCTGCCTATAGACACGTTGTAATCGCTCATATCATATACCTCTCTAGGTACTTTCTCAGCTCCTATTACAATCATTAGATCCTTGTTACTCTGCTTGATCTCGCTAATCGTGTCATCAACATTGATCCCATACATAGTCAGATGCACTACTTTACCACCATCATTCTTCCATTCTCTTATGGCATTGCGCCAGTTGCTGATTTCTTTAACTTCAAAGTCACTGCCCCATCGTTCGTTAACCTCCTTGACTGTTTTTTTGATGTCGTCTTCAGCATTATACACCAGCATATTCTCTGCGCCGAATGCCCTTGCAACAAGGGCTACATGTGTTGTAACCCTGTAATCCCTTACAAGCCTATGACCTATCCTAAGAACCGATACTCTCATCCTCAACCACCTCATCAATCGGATCCAAGGCATGTAACTGTCCATTAAAGGTAGCAACTGCAGTTCCGTCCAGTAATTTGTCGATGGTCGTGCTAGCTGTATCACTAATTTCCATATGTTCTGAATTAATGGGCTTCTGATCACTTTTCTTTACATTGACTTTTGTTTCATCAAATATCATATTGTTTATCATTTCCTTAAGATACTCAATGTTATGCCCTGTCTTTGATGATACCATGACATGCCTTCTGTTTTCCAATAGATCTAGATGCTTCATTTTTTCCAGTGCCTCTTCCTCATTTGTCAGATCAATCTTATTTAATACGTTAAGCACTTTGGTCTGCGGTACGTCCAGTTCATTGAGTATATCTATGGAACTATCGTACTTTCTTACTACCTCGTCAAGAGGCTCGCTTATGTCTATTACAAGGATCACAAGATCGGCATACGTCAATTCGTCGAGCGTTGACTTGAAAGCTTCTATCATGTAAGCAGGCAGTTTGCTGATGAAACCTACCGTATCTGACAAAAGTATTTTTTTCTCCTTCAACTGTAACGCTCTAGTGTAAGTAGCGAGGGTGGTAAACATCCCTTTACCACTATCATGGCTTTCCCCAGTAAGGAAGTTGAAGAGTGTTGTTTTCCCTGCAGATGTATACCCAGCCAAGGAGACTGATGGAAAACCTTGTTTGATCCTCTGATATCTATGGAGATCTCTCCTTGTGGATACCTTCCCTAACTTTTGTTTCAGCGTAGCTACCCTCCTTTTGATATCGCGGTAGTAATTATCAACCTCGTACCTACCAAGACCGAAAAATCCTGGTTGTTCACCCTGCCTCGCTAGCCTAACCTTTTCTCTTGCTCTGGTCATCTCATATCTCAATTGAGCCAGTTTTACCTGTATTCTTGATTCGGCAGTGCTAGCTCTCCTTTCAAATATTTCCAATATGAGTCGTTCTCTATCTATTATTTCAACCTGCAACAATTTTGCCAGATTGTAGACCTGCACAGATTTAAGCACTTCATCAAATATTATTACGTCGGGCTTCAGCTCCTCGATAAACTCTTTTACCTCTTCGGCTTTTCCAGCTCCTATACCATAACGTGATTTTGTAAGGTATCTTTGCGTAACAGTTTTTACAATCTTATGACCAGATGCTTCTGCAAGTGCATGTGCTTCTTTTATAGAATCTTGCTGTGGATATGTTATAAGTATGGCATTACCCATCGATTTCACTGCCTTCTACGAGCTTTATTCCTAACGAACTTTCAATCTTTTTTGCCATTGTAGGATCTGGTTTGAACTTTCCCCGCTCAAGTAATTGTACAACCGTTCCCTCTTCCTTTATTTTACTGCCAAGTTCGTCGTGTGATAATCCAAGTTTTTCTCTAGCCTCCTTGATTATCTTGCTGTAATCGCTTCTCACTGTTGGGAACTTGAAAGTGAATTCTTCCGTATGTTTAGGTTTTTTCGCAGTAGCAGCGTATGTCTTGCCGTGCTTCGAGCACGGTCTGCAGACATTCATAACTACATTTTCAACGACTATTGTAAATGGTGGACCGGTAATCTCACCGCCGCATAGCTCACAGTATGACATAATTTACCACCGCCAGTTCTCAATTTAGGCTTTACTTTACTTCAATGTATGTTCAACTGTCATGTTAAGTACTATTTCCGCAATATCACTAGCATATTCTGCAATTCTTCTGAGATTGTCTGTTATGAACTTTATTCTATGTAGTTCGCTAACATTCTTTAGAGTATTAGAATTCTTGATAACCTGTTTTTCCAAACCGTCTATCTTCTTTGACTTTTCTATTGCACTTTCTGCCTCCACGTAATCTCTCTTGAATAACGATAGACAAGCATCGTCAAGTACCTCCAATGCAAAGTCGCTCATATTGGTTATCTTGGCAACAACATCAGTATCAACAGGCTCTTTCATCTCCAAAACATCTGCAGCTATATTTGTAGCATGATCTGCCGCTCTTTCTACGCTTTTCACAATTAACCTATACCCCAGACAATCCCTTGGCGTTACCAACCCCATATCATGCAGTAGATAGTCATTCTGTATTGCTATATTCAACTGCCGAATTATGTAGAAACTAAAGCGATCAACTTCGTCATCGCTCCTGATCACTTCCCTAGCAAGTTCGTTATTGGATTCCTGCAATGCAAGCATAGCATCTTTCAACATAGATTTTGCAATCAGCAACATTCGTTTGAAAGCCGCATCTAGAGAAAGTTCAATGGTGTTTATCAAAACTTGCATAGTTATACCATTTGTAGAATCGGCAGTTATTTCAGTGCCCATAAGCATCTTCCTTACAACATCCTTCACAGCTTCTCTTTGGTTTGTCTGCAACCTTCCATCTTTCGCTCTTACATGTATTACATTAAAACCAAGAATGTAAAGAGCAATCAATTTTCTTATTGGTACGCTCACAACGTCATTCATTCCTATTTCTATAATGGCCTCTTTTGTGCCTTTGACGGTTTGTTTCTTTGATGGACCTATCTGTATGAGCGAGTTACCCTGTCGTATAACTGCAACACGATCACCAGGTTTCAGTCCAATATCCTCAACCCATTTTTTTGGTAAAGAAACAATGTAAGACGATATACCAGTAAACTGTATCTTTCTTGTCTCTTCCTGTGTTTCTTGCATATCATAACCACATATATACATTCTATATAGTTTCTGTTGAAATATATAGATAATAATTACACTATACTACACCAATTATCTCTATTATTTTGTAAGCGAATGCACCCATAGCTGCACTTGCTGGTATGGTTATTATCCATGCATAGATCATGGTTCTGCCAACACCCCACCTAACAGCAGAAAGTCTCTTAGTTGCACCAACACCCATTATTGACCCAGCTATTGCATGTGTCGTACTCACAGGAATTCCCAACTGCGCCATAAATGTAAGAATTACACCACCGCCAGTTTCAGCACAAAAACCTTGGTAAGGTCTTAGTGCAGTCAAGCGGAGACCCATTGTTTTTATAACTTTGAATCCACCGATGAAAGTTCCCGCTGCTATTGCAGATGCGGCCACTATTATTACCCACAGAGGAATGTAGAACGATTCAATTATGCCTCCAGCAACCAATGCAGCCACTATTATTCCCATAGTTTTTTGTCCATCATTTGCTCCATGTGTTATGGCGAAGAATGCTGCGGAGCCGATCTGCATCTTTCCAAATATCCTGTTGATGACATACGGTCTCTTATTTTTAAGAATGTTTAGGAGTAACATGGTAAGACCGAATGCTATTGCCAGTCCAATGAGTGGTGACAAAGCGATGAAGGTAACAACTTTGTTAAATCCTTCAAAAATTATGGCGTCTATACCACCTGCTGCAATACCAGCACCCACAAAGCCGCCGATCAATGTATGGCTAGCAGAAATCGGTATTCCATAATGGGAGGCAAACGCGATCCATACTATTGCTCCTGCAACACCGGTAATTATTACATGTATTGTAACTATACCCGGATCAACCAATCCCTTACCAATTGTTGTAGCTACAGCCACACCGAACACAAACGGACCTACAAAATTACCTATTGCAGCTAGTGTTACTGCCTGTAAGGGTCTCAAGACTCTAGAACCTATCACAGTTGCAATTGAATTTGCGGCATCGTTAAGCCCGTTGTAGAAATCAAAGAATAACGCTGCCGCGATGGCAATTATAACTAATTCTACCATGGTCTTTACCTATTTGTATTTTAATACAATGTCTTCAATTACGTCCGCAACATCAACACACATATCTGTTGCCTTCTCAAGAGCGTCGTAAACCTCCTTCATCTTTATTATCTCTAAAGCATCCGAGGTTTCAAATAGCTCAGCTATAGCCTTTCTGTAAACCTGATCAGCATCATGTTCACACTGACTTATGTTTCTGCAATGCGTAATTATTTCTGCAGCGCTCTTGATGTTCATTAACTTGCTTACAAGCAGATGAATTTCTGTTGCTGACGATTTTATGTAGTTTGCTAGCTCTACCATGTACTGCGTAGGTTTCTTTATTTTGAAAAGCACAAAACGGTCAGCTGCGCCATCAACAGAATCAAGAATGTTATCTATCGACGCTGCCAGCCTTGATATGTCCTCTCTGTCAAGAGGAGTTATGAATGTCTTGTCAAGCGTATTGAAGATATTATGTGCTATAGCATCGCCGTTATGCTCGAGTTCCTTTATCAGGTTCTCTTTACTTCCAACGTTTTCATAGTTATTAACAAGATCAACAAGCAACTCTGTGGCTTTTAGAAGGTTAGCCGCCTGGGTCTCTAGCGTGCTCAAAATTTGCTTGTCTGTTGGTTTTAGCCACGAGATCCAACTCATATACGCAGTTGCAAAAGATGTGCTAATATGTGTATGCTATATGGTCTATAGGAAATATATAGTTTCGATCATTACTGTTAAATTAAATTAAACCTGCAAACAAATCTACAAATGCGAAAACTTGCCATAGATCCGAAGCAGAAGATTGCGGCGAATATAGATGCAATTTTTGGTAGTAGTATATCCGCTTCCATACCAGTAGAAAAGTTCGAGTTCACTTTTTCAAAGCGAACAGGCAGGATAAAAAATATTTTGCATAACAACAATTTGGTAGCTACATTACGAACAGACGGAGGTCTGGCGTTAACGGTCTATGGTGCTAAACTGTTCATGCAAGGCAGAAATTTCAGGGAAAATTGTGTCACAATTAGAAATGACGTGACAGAATTCATTGCCGATGGTAAATCAGTCTTCTGCAAACATGTCGTGAGTTGTGGAAATAACGTAAACGTAGGAAGTGAGGTGGCTGTATTGGACCAAGATGATAACGTTATTGCCGTAGGCAAAGCGGTTCTTTCTGCTAAAATGATCATGGAGTTCAAGCGAGGTGTAGCAGTGAAAGTGCGCGAGGGTTTAAAAGCGGGAAGATGAAAATATGGCTATGATGCGTGGTAACAGGCAACTTAGGCGCATGCTGGACAAGATGGGCCTTAACATGAACGAGCTTAACAATGTTGAAGAAGTTGTGATTAAGACCAGTGATAGAGAGATCATAGTAAAGAATCCCACAGTAGCGGAATTGAAGAGTCAGGATTCTACTATATATCAAGTATCTGGCGATGATATAGAGGAGAAGCAGCGCGAGGTGCCAAAGTTCAGCGACGAAGATATAATGTTGGTTTCGCAACAAGGCGGTGTATCTAGAGAAGTTGCCATACAGGCACTAACGGACTCTAAGGGTGACTTGGCGAAGGCCATTCTTAGTCTTACAACGAAGTAAGGATTTAATACTGTCGATTAGCACCTGTATCTTAGCTTGGAGCAACCAAAGACAGAAGTCAAAACAGCATCTTCAGTAGAAAATATCCTAGGTTCCCTTTCTCAGCTAGAGAAGGATCTTGATGGTATGAACGCTTCGATAGAAGATATCAAGAAAAGGTTTGGTGCATATGCCGAGGAAGAGATAGAAAAATTGAAGGCAAAGCTAACGGAAATGGCTGAGGAAGAGGCCAAGCATGTGATCGATCAAGCGAAGAAAGAGGCTAATGAAGAGGCGTCTAAGATAATGGAGGAGGGTGAGAAAGCACTTGGCTCCATTAAGAAGAAGATAGATAGTTCGTTTGACAAGGCTGTTGATGCTATAGTTGAGAAAGTTCTCAGCGCTTAATTTCCGATAAAATATGTACTTTACAAGCCATATAAAGTAAAATACACTCAGTGTTTGATACCATAAACTTCCTTAAGTTTTTTGTCATAACACGAACCGCATAGATAGCCTTGTATACCATGTTTTGAAAGAGAATAGCGAGATTCTAATTTCTTGCTACATATGGAGCAATGCTCCTTACCCATATTGCTATAGCAACAATTCTCCTATAATTACTTGCCCACCAACGGATGAATTTGTTGTGTAAAAGTTCAGTTGCCAATATGCTTAGTTAGTGTTAGTGTTGGTCAGG
>CAYJTD010000021.1:7586-15184 GCA_964372525.1 uncultured Nitrosopumilales archaeon
TGTTGTGTAAAAGTTCAGTTGCCAATATGCTTAGTTAGTGTTAGTGTTGGTCAGGATGAATTTGTTGTGTAAAAGTTCAGTTGCCAATATGCTTAGTTAGTGTTAGTGTTGGTCAGGTACTTTTGCCTTTGTAGAAATTTCCCACAATAACGATATTGCAGTTATTACAATAACAGCAACTATAGCGTACCTTACAGGATCTATAAGGAATATGCCCATTGTAGGAACTATGTCGGTTACTTTTCCGATAAGGTCAACATCATGAACGACCCATGGGTCTCGTGAGTCGTTATTATCTCCTTGTGTATCAATACCAATTTCGCCATTGTCATCAAATATTTCAACAGCCCTGTGTGCTATAATGCCTAAACCTTCTATATGTGAATCAAACGCTATGATGTCTCCAACTTCTATTTGATCTATACTAGTCCTTTCCACAATGATAAGGTCGTAGGGCTTCAATACGGGAAGCATACTGTCAGAAGTTATTACCATTATTGCGTTACCATAATAAATTACAAAGGGGAAGATCAAAAACGCTACAGATGCAGCTAAAGGTGCTATTATGTACGCTTTATTCACTGCTCACACCTTGTTGCGCCTTAACTGGCCTTCTCCTGTAGAATTCGTAGCCTACCGCTGCAGCACATACTATACCCCCAAGGATTATTGCTGCTCGCATTTCTACAGTAGTAACACCCATGATGCCCTCGTACCTGCCCACCAGTTGCATAAACGCAAATGCCATCACGGCTACAACGGCGCCTGCTCCTGCAAGTAGGCCATTCACGAATGATAGTGATGAATCAGAATCCACATGCGTATATTTTTCCAGTACCGATTTAAACGTTTCAGACACGTTTTTAATTAGAGATCACTAAAGCTCCCTGATGACCGTAAGCAAGGAGGAAAACCCTAGACAAAGATTGTTTGAACTAATAGCGGAAAAGGGTCCTATTACAATAAAGGATCTTAGACAGATAACAGGGATGAGCGTTGGATCGTTATACCATCATCTTTCAAAATTAGAGCAGTACGTAACACAGGACGAACAGAAGCGTTACCTATTATCGCAAGAAGGCCGTGAATTTTTTGAAAGCCAAAGAATAATACAGATACAGCAGATGCCATGGTACGCTACTTTCATAAAACCAGCACTGCGAAACAAGTATTCAGCAATAATAACAATAATTGCGGTATTGCAACTATACATTTTGATTTATGCAAATTCAAGCCAATTGTTACTACTACCTGTAAAACATGGCAGTGTAGTAGAATCTGTTGCTCTTGGATGGGTTCTTTCTGTGCTAGCTGCTGAAGGATTGAGTATAGCTGCAGGTGCAAGAGCTGGATACGGCATGCTTGCATTAGCGGCTGGCATATCGTTGTCAACTATACCGGTAGTAGCACTTTCAATGATTGACAATGCATATGCTTCTATACCACTATACGTTATTTCCCTGTTCATTGCAACAGCTACAATAAGCAGTGCAAAGAACCTGAGTTATGCATCGTCCATACCAGTAGCGTTATCAGTGTTGTTAATATCAATAGCAGTGTTTACAGCAGGACTTGGTGTTGCTGTAATAATACCAATAGCTATAACAGTTGCAATCATAATACTAGCTAGATTGGGCTATTTTGACGTAATTGCTAATGCGTCTCGAACTAAATAACAGACTTTAACGAGTCTATTTCTATGATTATGACATCGGTAATTCTAGCAATGGCTACATTATAAGCGTCTATAAACACAATTGCTTTTCGCTGCCATTCCAAATTCCATTGATTCCATGCTGGGGTATCCACTGCTGGTTCATTCTCTTCTAATTGCACCAAATCAACCCAAGAGTCCACTAACCGCAACACTACTGGAACTAAAGTAGGATCCAGCTTGGCGGTATCATTTACAACAGAAAGTCTCCATTCTGATAATTCCTTACCCTCAAACGGCATGGGCCCAGATATCATGTGTATCAACGTTACGCCTTTCTCAATCTTAGATAACGAACCAGTCGGGTTCTTAAGTGACGCCTGTAAGACATCAACTCGTTTCTGCAAAACTTCGTTATTTGCACGCATCTGGGTAAGGGAGGAACGCAGTTTTTCATTATCCTCGCTTATCAATGAAACTCTGGTGTTGGCCTTTGCAAGATCTTCTTTCAGAGAATCAAGTTCACCTCTTATAGCAGCAGCGTTTATGCTCTCCACGTCACTCAACTCATTGTAAAAAGTCAGAAAGCCTCCTATGTAGCCTATAGCAACACCAATAGCTATAGTGCCAATTATCAGAGGTTTGAAACTCATGTGAACTGAAACTTTCGAGAATGTATTTAACCTTTCGTGGCAGAGTTATTCTAAACGTTCACGAATTCCTTGTATATGTTAAGGGCATCGCTCTCATCTTTTGCTCCTACGATTACAACAGCCCCACTCTTCAGCAAACTTACTGAAATCTTTCCATTCTGAAGTGTTGCACCCATTGTGCCCTTGCTTTCAACATTGAAACCAGTTTTTGTTGCCTTTGCTAACACATTGTTGATATCAACATCTAATACATCAACTGGAGTTATGGAATACGTTCGTTTCCCACGATCCCTTCCACACAATTCTTCGATTAATATTTTATCAGTCACAACTTCAGTTTGATGCTTTCCACTTCCGCATGAAGTGCACTCCTCGTTTCTCTTGATATCGATGATATCGAAAGTTAGATCCGCAAGGTCGAAGTACAGTAGTTTATTCAACAACCGTGGTTTCTTGCCTACGATTATCTTCACTGCTTCAGACACTTCTGTACCTGCAACCACTGATAATACTGACGGATGTATTCCTTCGGTGCTACATGTAGGCATGTCATCATCTACTAGACTGGGAAATATACAACGTAAGCATGCTGTTTCGTTAGGAATTATTGTGCAAGCAGATCCTAACAGTCCTATTGCGCCACCATAAACATATGGTATCTTTAGCTGCAGGCACGCATCGTTAAGCGCGTACCTGGCCATTACACTATCCAAACCATCGATAACCACATCGCAACCCTCAACTATCTTTGGAGCTGTATGTTCGTTAATCGAAACCGGCATTGGTTCGATATCGATATTGGGATTCATCGCCTTCAGTTTCTTAGCCGCTGCCTCTACCTTTACTTGACCTATATCCGAGTCATTGTATAATGTTTGTCTGTGAAGGTTAGATAGTTCTACGACATCCCTGTCTATTATACGCAAATGACCAATGCCCATTGCTGTTAATTGAGACACTATAGGAGTTCCCAAGCCTCCTACACCGACAACACAAGCTCTTGCATCTCTCAACTTCAACTGGCCATCGTAGCCTATACCCTCTAGCATTATCTGTCGTGAATACCTTTCAAGTTCATGATCATTGAAATCCGAGCCGCCAGCAACGGCAGGCAGTATAACTATCTGATCACCGTCCTTCAGGGAAGTGGTCATGCCTCCAGTAAACCGCATATTCTTACCGTTAACATAAATGTTGATCAGTGATCTTGGCTTGCCATTTTCGTCAAGAACGCGTCTAGAAAATTCTTCCCCGATCATGGATGTTATAGAACCTAGCGCATCCTGCAATGTGCCTGCATCTACAGCGACCTTCTTCTCTCCCTCTCCCTTGTTCAAAACTGACGGTATAACGAATTCAACCTTTGCCATATAATCACCTTACTACTGTAGATACCTCTCTAATATCCGGTTTAACAATTTTTGGTTTTGGTATTACATCGATTATAGCTTCTGTTGCTTTAAGACCATTGCCAGTTACATAACATATTACTGATTCGTTTTTATCTATCTTGCCGTCTTCCACAAGTCTCTTGACCGTAGCTACTGCAACACCGCCAGCAGGTTCCGTAAATATGCCTTCAGTTTTTGCCAACATAATAATAGCATCTATTATCTCCTCATCGCTCGGATCTTCGGCAAAGCCGTTGTACTGTTTGATCTTTCGCAACGCATACAATCCATCCCCAGGATCACCTATGGCTAGACTTTTTGCTATGGTATTGGGATGCTCTACCGGTACAATCTCCTCACTATTGCGTTTGAAAGCATCTACTATGGGAGCACACCCCTTGCCCTGTGCAGCTGTAACCTTCAGATTTGATATGCCATTCAGCAAACCTAGTTCGTGTAATTCTTCGAAACCCTTGCATATGGAGTGAAGCATTGCCCCACTTGCAACTGGAATTACTAGATGATCGGGAACTTGCCAGGATAATTGCTCTGCTACCTCGAATGCAAGCGTCTTGGAACCTTCAACGTAGTACGGACGCATGTTAACATTGACGACTCCTATACCCTTACTATCGGCAACTTGCGTTGCCAATCTATTAGCATCGTCATACGTCCCTTCAACGCCTATGAATTCAGCGCCATACGCTAACGCTTGCAATATTTTAGCTGGTTCTATATCACTTGGTGCAAAAATATAGCATGGCATATTCGCCTTGGCAGCATGCGCAGCTGTTGCACTAGCTAGATTGCCTGTAGATGCACAGCCAACAGCGTTTAATTTAATTTCCTTGGCTTTGGAAACTGCTACACCTGCTGGTCTATCCTTGAAAGAGAACGTTGGGTTGACACTATCATTCTTTACGTATAGATTCTTCAAGCCCAATGCACCTGCTAATCTGTCAGCCTTCTGCAATGGTGTAAACCCAGCATTCAGGCTAACTATGTTTGATTTATCTTGAATAGGCAAAAGTTCAAAGTAACGCCAATAGGTTTTTTCTCTTAAAGCAAAAGTTTCACGATTAATTTTTGTGCTTCCGTAAACGACGTCCAGCGGTCCAAAACATTCATCGCAAATATACTTTAGTCTAGGTTCATACTCGTGACTGCATTCTCTACACTTCAGTGCCTTTACAATACCCATAACAGATGCACCTCTTCAATACATTAAATAAGCATCACTAAGATAAAGTTAAGTATTACTAAACTTTTCAATGATTTTGTATAGTAATAATAAATATAATAAGTTGCACGAGAATGTGCACTTATTATCTATAAGCATCTTGGATATAAAAATTATAGAAATTTTCATTTAATTCAATCAAATTTTAATAAGTGCAGATTAATGATCGAATATATAAGGTAAATTATTCGTGCAATTCATTGTGAAAACAAGTTCTGTTACCCGTGTGGCATGCCGGTCCAGCGGACTCGACCAAATACACCAGCGTATCGGAATCACAATCCACCATTATCTTCTTTACCTGTTGAATATTACCTGATTCTTCACCCTTCATCCATAGTTTATTTCTGGATCTGCTCCAGAACCACGCTCTTCCACTCTTTACGGTATTTTCAAGTGCTTCTTCATTTGCGTATGCGAACATAAGGATATCCTTCGTATTGATATCCTGGACTATTACTGGTATCAAACCATCTTGTTTCTTAAAGTCCAGTTCCTTCAATGATTTATCCATAGACACGATCAATACATTCTATCAATATATACTCTATCTCTATTATGTTGAGGAACCATGCATAAATTTCGATACTGAATTATGAAATTAGAAATTACATTCTATAGTCTTACCCTTATGTGATTAGTTTGAAGATATTCCTTTACTCGTGAGACTGGATATTTTTCATAATGGAATATAGAAGCAGCCAGTGCAGCATCTGCATTTCCATGTTTAAA
Organism: uncultured Nitrosopumilales archaeon; assembly: GCA_964372525.1. GTDB lineage: Archaea > Thermoproteota > Nitrososphaeria > Nitrososphaerales > UBA213 > CAYJTD01. The sequence continues at coordinate 13,257 of CAYJTD010000021.1, forward strand.
GACATCAAGCATGTGCTTTGGCTCGCCACAGCCACCAGATGCTATAACAGGTATATTGACGGTATTGCTTATCGCTTTCGTTAGTTCTAAATCATAGCCTTTCTCTGTGCCATCCATGTCTATGCTGGTAAGCAAGATCTCGCCTGCACCAAGTTTTTCTGCTTTTTTTGCCCATGCAATAGCGTCTATCCCTGTAGGTTTCTTACCGCCATAGATGTAAACTTCGTACCAGAACTTCTTCCCGTTTTCTTTTATTACGTTCCTCTTATTCAAGCCCGTGTAAGTGCGCTTTGCATCAATAGCAACTACTACACATTGTTTCCCAAAAATTTTCATAAGTTTTGTTATCAGATCGGGTTTCTTAACAGCTGCAGTATTTATCGATACTTTGTCAGCTCCATTGAGTAGAATATTTCTACCATCTTCCATGCTCCGTATTCCACCGCCAACAGTGAATGGAATATTGATTACTTTTGCAACTTCTCTTACCACATTCTGCATTGTCTCTCTATGTTGCTCAGATGCCGTTATATCCAGAAATACAAGTTCATCTGCGCCTTCTTTGCTGTATCTTTCAGCAAGTTGAACAGGGTCTCCAGCGTCCTTTATGTCAATAAAATGAATACCCTTGACAACCCTGCCATTATCAACATCCAGACATGGAATGATTCTTTTAGACAGAGGCATGCTTATTCACCTACCACTATCCAAACACAAGTGTAAGGAATTTTATCCTTCCTAAATGTTTCTTATCATTCGAATACACCTCGTTTATCCCAACTTTTGACATAACTGAAACGTTTACAGCGTCATTAAAGTCAATTCCATAGGTTATCATATTGTTAGAGCCTACAAGTAGATCATCTGAATCGAAGGGAAGTACGGAAAGACTATCGTAAGAAAGTAACTTTTCTAGGGTCGGTTTTATATGGCTCTGTTTCCCCATAGCTTCAAGAACCCAGGAGATCTCACAAAGAACCATCGTAGAGGTTACGCACTCCTCACCTCCCTCAAGCCTAGTAAGAATCCTCCTTGCGATCTTGCCAAATCTAGGATGGTTAGTAGCGGAATAAATAAACACATTTGTATCAATGAATCTTTTCAATCGAATTCCTCTGCAAGTTTTCTACGCATATACTTCCTTGCGATCTCCTTTGGTTCATCAATTCTTTTTCTAGTACTTATGCTTCCATGTAATGCTTTTGTTGGGTTGCCATATCTGTCAACCGGGATTAACAGTATTTGCGAACCAAATTCTCTAATTAGAATTCTATCGCCTTCTTTTACTCCGTACCTGTCTCTAATCTTCTTCGGAAGTACTAGACGCCCTTCTTTACCTACCACTATATCTGTAGTCATCGACAATATTGAACGAAATCGACAAATATAAGAGTTATTGCCAGCTAGGCTTTGTTAGACAACTCAGTTTTGTTAAGGACTTTTTTAACACGATACCGACTTTTTTAACAAACGATACTTGTTTAACAAAGCTTGTCAGCTAAGAAATATTATGAATTTGTTACTTTGCTTTTCACATTCTTTATGCTCACTTTGCCATCATACAGTGCTTTGCCGAGTATTACTGCATACGCCCCTGTTTGCTTGAGTTTCACAATGTCTTCGTTACTTGAGATGCCTCCGCTAGCTATAATATTTACATTTTTGGCAGTAGAAGCCTTATTCAGTATATCAGTATCAGGACCAGATAATGTGCCATCTCTATCTATGCTTGTAAGCAGAAAGTACTTCACGTTCACTTGGATGAAACTTTCAATAGCATCAAGTACGTTCATTCCTGATGACTTTCTCCAGCCGTCTATCATCACGTTACCATTCATTTGATCTATTGCAACTACTATTCGGTCATTCCCAAACTCTTTTACAAGTTTTTCAACGCTACCTATATCCTTGTATGCAAGTGTTCCTAG
>CAYJTD010000022.1:0-257 GCA_964372525.1 uncultured Nitrosopumilales archaeon
GGATCGAAGCCCTCCGGGCCCGTTAACTATAGCAGCTTTGAAGATCATATGGGAATTGAGTTTAATGTGGAGAGGCTTTAATCTCATGCCTCTCCACCAATGCTGGGCTCACGGGGTTTGGCTGGGTGTGCCAATTATACGTCTTGCAGTTACCATTACGAATAACCAGATTATAAGGTGAACTCCCCTATGGGGAGGACAAAATATCCATATGTGTGAGAAAAGTGGTTTTTAACTAAGACTCTCCATAGTTGAGT
>CAYJTD010000022.1:267-10460 GCA_964372525.1 uncultured Nitrosopumilales archaeon
TTATCTTGTGACCATGTAACTTTACTGAAATGACAAAGCAAATGATGCAAACCGTAAGGGAAGTGAACTTTATGTTGTGCCCGAAATGCTTTTGGTTGGCAACGGATCTGAAAGGACATGTTGTAAAATGTCCTCTATGTAATACTAGACTAAGCAAGCAAAAGATAATTGTTGATACGGTAGTAACTACTTTTTGATGGATTTTTTTGCACGATAATACTCAAAAACACAGTAAAGGAAATGGCTGAAGAAGCCATCCCCTTATGCGTTACGTTTGCTGGTGTTGGTCTGGGTTAGCAATGAATACACCTATGAACTAAAAGCCCTTGCGCATTATTAGGACTCCCTACAAGTGAGCAAGTCTTTTTATTTCAAATACGTAATACTCGCTATGCAAACAAAAACAAACGAAAAAACTTCGAATCTGAAATGCTCTCTACTAGGCATGCTTGTAAGTAGTTATCTAACTGTTAAAGGACAGAATGAGCCAGTAATTCGGGAAAAGGTAAAGGTAGAGTAAGGTGAAAAATGTTGGCACAAATTTATGATATTAATGTAAAAGAGATAGAAAATGCAGCTATTGTTGCAGATGATGAATTTATGATGATATTATTAGAAGAATTGATTGATTAATGGGGCACTACAATATGCGAAATGCTGAAAATAAACAAATTTATTACATGAAAAATTTGCAAAATTCAATGAAGAAAAAAATACTAGCTACTACTGTTGTTGCTGTATTGTTATTTGGACTTGTAGCAATGCCATTATCGCTCTATCAAAATGCAGATGCAGCTAAGATAGTTGCGAAGAAAGGATGGACCAGATCTATAGATGTAACCAGTGCTACCTCAATAAAGCATGATGCGTTGGGACATGAGAGTCATCAGGCGGTATACTTACTTCCACTTGAAGAAAATAGGATCTACAGAGGTGTGTTAACGTACACTGCTAGCAAATCTGTTGACATTCTGGTGTATCATAAAATAGGAGACCCTGCACCGGGTCTACCGACAGTACAGATTGGAGACAAGGTATATTCGGTATCGAAACTTCAAACAGGTGATTCTGGAACTGTAAGATTCGTTGGCAATGCATTACTTGCACATACCGGTACTAGTGACCAGTTCTCGGTATCTGGAACTCTAAGTGTGATATCAAGAGTGATAGCTCCAGTGAAAGAAGTGCCGAAAGTTTCTTTTGGCGAACTTAAACTATCCAGACAGAATGTGCCTGTAAAGATACCAATGTTGGAAGGATGGTATGATGGAGGCAAGGTCGCATTCATAGCCACAGAATCTTCAGATAAAGCACACAGAGATATGATAGAAGCTATCAATGGATTCAAGACCGTATTAGCTCCACAATTGTCCAAAGCTCCAGATGCAGCTACGGCAAAGATCTACATGTTCACAAATGGTGTATCAGCTGGTGCAGGCATAATGGGTGCACAGAGAAGTGTCTTTGACTCTACACCTGTACAAACAAATGATTACAGCCCGTTAAGGAAGATCGTGCATGTAACATGGACTAACCCAACTTTAGCATCGCAAGCACCACTAAAATCTGTACAGGAAATAATGGATAGACAAGCAAAAGATGAATTAAAGTTGGAAGAAACTAACATTGTTCTGAATCTACCCATGATAAAGTGGCCTGGAGGACAGATGAAGGTAAGAGAAGGTGTGCAGAATGTTCCATTAAATGAACTGCCATATGGCGGTGGACAGATATTGAGTATAGCTGAAAACAACAAAGTCGTTACATTCATTGCGCATAGAGGATGGGGTCCAAGCGGAGCAACAGTATATTACATAGTAACAGATGCTACGCCTAAAGGTCCGGCAGATATGATGGGTGTTGTTTATGCACCCAAGACAGAAGCACTAGCATTGTCACCAGCAGTAGCAGATCTGTACCAGTTTGCTAATGGAATCAAAGGATCAGGACCAATGGGATTCCAGCCTGGTATAGCAGCTGCCAACATTATGGATAAGAACTACAGCCCTATGTGGAGAATCTCGTTCATAAAGTGGAACGATAAGTCACAGGCTAGAGTTCTGGAAACACTCGATGACATACAGGCACGTTCAGACAGCATCACTACAGAACTGGCAATGGAAGGAAAGCATATAGTCAATTGTCCATTCCTGGTAGAAATTCCTAAAGTGACAAGTACATCACCTGCAAAGTAGTAGACATCTAATTGTGGGAAACTCCCATATTTTTTGTAAGTTTATACGGTACAAGTATTCGTATGGCAAAGTGTTGATAATCCTCTGCCCCTGTCGGCAGTACGATCAACAATAATAAGTGTAATAGAGGCTATCTGTTAAAATAAAATAATAAAAAATTGGTTCTTGCTAGAACCTTACGTATGGCGGTAGGATCAGAACTCTGCCCTGACCCATTCTTGCAAGTGCGAATCCTTCACCTAGTGCGTATGAATGCAGTTCCTGTAGAGCGTATGCTGTTTGTTCCATGCTTTGCTTCATTATAGGTGTCATGTTCACGATAAGTATCCTATCGCTTCGCATCTCGTCCTTGACCTTTTGTAGATCTGCAATTTTCTCTATCTTCGCAAACTTGAATTCTATGCCTTTCTCGTCTAGTTGTGAAACGTAGGTTTGTTTGTTCATCAGCATACAACTGTAATTAAAAATAAAAAGCATTACTCATGATTGGGACTCTCTTGAGGAGAGTATAGATAGAATAATTGAATTCTATAAAATAATAAAGTAAAGAAAATTTATGATAGTCATGATCTTTCTTTTTCAGTAGCAAACTAACCGCAGGTTATGCTAAACTCTGCCTAAATATTGTAAATCCTAAATGAATTTTATTTTCAATCCCTGACCTACGAGAGGTGTTCCTATCAGTTCCACGTTGTAATGTAGCCATTTTCCCTCAAATACCTTGTTATGTAGCGTGAAAGAGAAAGAGTCTGTATGAAGGGCCCTTTTTATCTTGTTTACTGTAATATCGTTAATATCCATGGGTCTCTCCCCAAAGGTGTATCCTGTAAGTTTCCATACATTTGTCGTAACAGTATTTGTTTTTGTATTGGTTACCTTCAGCGTTACACTACGTTCATGAGTGATCATCTGTGCGTTTGCTTGGTTAAGTATGAACGGCAAAAGCAACATTGCGAGAGCAACTACAGCGATCAGTGTTTTCATATGTAATCTTAATGTAAAACTCGTTTGTTGTTGATTTAAGGCTAACTCCCCTGAAGAGAGTTAGCCTTATGGATCAGTATTAGAATTCCTATAGTATGCGAAGATCGATTGTGTTGGCATCGATACTGCCAATACTTCTAATCAGCCAAGTTATGTATGCAAGCGCAAGTACAAATGCAAATACTGCAGAAAGTAAGTTAGAAGTTATGAGTTCAATGGTGAAAAACGTAAAGACCAAAGTAGATACATTAGTGAAAGATCGCAGCGTTGCATCTCAGAACTCTGTTGTTTCTACCGTTCAAGATGCTAAAGTAGAACTGAACAAGATAAAAGCAGAGTTTGTTAAACTATCAGTCTCAAAGGATGAGAAGAAGCATTACAAGCAATTTGGAAAGGTGATAAAACAGACTGATAAAGCACTTAACGAAGCATTTTGGACAGCCAAATTTACAACCTATAACGACAAGAACTTCATAGACAGCTTGAACAAGTTCAGTGCTCATTACTCAAAGGTGATAGAGTTGAGCAAGAAGGCTAGGCCACTTCTATAGTAATGTAATGCAGTACAGAAACGACGAAGAATAGAATGTAATAGTTTCTTTTTTTATTGCTGTCAAACCCAGGTTGGAGTATGGAGGTTTGTTACACCTTCATTATGCTATTTTATGAAAAACACTTATTTACTAGTGATATCGCTAGTGAACACACTTATATATCACTAGTGAGCAATCCATCAAGAGCTGGGCCTGATATGTGGAAAAATTCTCTTTGGATCTGGACTATAGTATCCTTGTTGGCTATTTCTAGCTATAATGCTGTTTATGCGCAAGAGGAAGGTATCGAACCAATCTCCGGTCCAATTATAGAGGCAATAACCACGTTCTTTAACAATTTAGCAGAATCAGCGCCCAAGGTAATGGCTGCTGCAATCTTGCTAGCGATCGGATATGGTGCTGGTAAGGCTGCCGGAAAAGGTGTTGAAAACCTGTCTAGAAAGGTTTTGCGAAAGGCTAATCTGGAAAAGGTTTCTGCTGGTCAGGTACTGGAGCAGGTAACTGGTAAAGATGTAGATTCTCCACGACTTATTGGTGCAACTGTCAAATGGTTCATTTATCTATTCTTCATCGTAGCTGCAATAAACGCTCTACAATTTGCGGAACTTTCTGGTGCATTGTCAGATCTATGGTTATGGGTACCAAACATACTGGCATTCATTCTCATTATTGTGATTGGTTTCATCATTGTGAATTTTGTCGCAAGATGGATAGATCAGGAGTTTGCAAGGCGTGACTTTTCTGGAACTTATATCGTAACAGCTGTGAAAGTGATCATGTATGCAGTGATATTCGCAGTAGGCATAACTCAATTGGGTGTCGGTGAAACGATTATTCCAATTCTAGTATCGGCATTTTCATGGAGTATAGCTATAGCAATAGGTGCAGCTATTGCTATTGGTTTAGGATTTGGGTTAAAAGACATAATCCCAGCAGCAATCTCAGGAGCCGCACATCAGCGTGCTGTACTGAAGGTAGGTCAAAAGGTTAGAATTGGTGATATCAGTGGTACCATAACCGCAGTAGAGTTGCTACATGTAATAGTTGTCAACGACAAGAATGAAAGTGTAATTATACCAACGAAAGAATTGATGAGTAAGCCCATCACGGTCATAGGTTCTTAATCCTAACTACAAAACTTTGATGAGTCCCTTTGCCTCAGGGTGCGTTGTACTCGTATAAGTGAACTCTCCCTTCTTATCAACGGTAAATGTTATCGTATCTGCTTCAAAAAATCCTAGTTGTTTAGAATGAACGTTAAGTTCTGGAATAACGAAATCAAGTTTCTCGCCATGTAATTCATTAATTACATGAATAGTGACGGTATCACCTTTGTTCACATCCAACGTGGGACTGGCATGACCAGTGGCTATTGTTTTCTTGCCCTGCCTTCCTACATCAACAAATGCTATACCGTTTGAAGTCTTGGTTATCTTCAATGAAAAGTTCTTACCGCCTATATTTGGAACTACGCTGGTCTTTGACGCAAAACCCGTATACGCGACAGCAGCTACAATTGCTATTACCCCGCCTATGATGGCGTATTTAGCTATTGGAAATTTCTTATGCTTATGCCTTGGTTTTGACATAGAAATGTACCTTCTTGATCTCAATATTAAACGTAGTGATTTTCTGTTACGATCCTTAATCAAGTAGTTCTTCTAAGAGCATCATCATAAATTCATCATCTGTAACCGTATCTGTATTTTCTATATTTTTGATATCATAAATTTGTGCCAAAACTTTCACCCCCAAAATAATACTTACTCTACTCTACCTTTACCTTCTCCCGAATTACTGGCTTGTTCTGTCCTTTAACAGTTAGATAGCTTTGTACAAGCATGCCTAACAGGGAGTATTTCAGGTTTGGAGCCTTTTCTTTTGTTTGCATACCATCAACTACGTATTTGAAATAAAAAGACTTGCTCACTTGTAGGGAGTCCTAATAATGCGTAAGGCTTTTTGTTGCCAATGCTACTATAATGGTATGCAAGAACAAATGTATGTGTCAGCACAGAGAGAGAAACACGTAGAATTCAAAGTTACTTTGAGAGAAAATAGGACTATGAAACTTGAGGTTCTGCCTCATACAGCCATGAACAGGCTACAGAAGCAGATACTTGAAGTGGATTCTTCGACTGAAAAACTGCGAAGAAAAGACTCTATGCTTTTCAAGAAATTAGTTGATGCCATGCAGAGGCATGACGCTGTAGCAGCGAAAGTATTCTCAACAGAACTTGCCGTTATCCGTAGAGTGATTAGAAATCTGAATTATGCCAGAACCAGATTGATACAGATGGAGGGATATTCGTAGGCTAGCAAAATAGATAACCTTGCCAGTTGCAAACTTACTTTATCCAGCAACCCGAAGCAATCCTGCTTGTTGAGGTGTCAGCGGCTCTGGAAGTGCAAAACTCCTCCAAACAAAGGTCTCTACCTTAAAGACACCTTGTGCTTGTGCAAGCCAGAATATCGTAGGTTTAATCACTCTGTTCGTTGGTATAATTAGTTCCTCTACCCAGCTTAGGAATACCGTAACATCATTTTCATCAGTTATTTTTATTATGTACGTAAACGACCGTTCTTCATTAAACTCATTTATAATTTCAGATCTTACGCCAGCCATCTTTCCAGATATGAATGATTGTACATTGTTCCCCACTTGATCAACAAATAATGGCGTCGACATTCTGAAGTTTTGTTTTACTACTGGAACTCCGTTACTTTTACCATGTGTAGAATTTGTAAAAAGCCAGTCTGTTTCAGTATTAGTGTCTACACCATTGGGGAATCGTTGCCATGTGCGATCATCATCGAAGATATCAGAAAATGTTGGTGTACGATCCACCTCAACCGAATCCTGGGTAAGAAGAACAATAGACTCATTTTCCTGACCTAAAGTTACGCTAGGAAGGGGTACAATAACGTAATCATGTCCCCGTATTACATAGCCGGGAGGGATTGGAAATGTTTTTCCAAGTTTAGTACTTTTAAGCAACCAACCGCTGATATTCAGCAAATCTTCACCCATGTTGTAAATTTCTATCCATTGTTTATGGGCCACTGGTCCAGGCGGATTGATTTCAATCTCATTTATCTTAAGATTCTGGATACGACCGTATGATTGCTGGTAAGGAACAAGAAGCATTGCTGATATGATAAAAAGTACAAAGAATACTTTGAATATACTACGTAATCTCCCAACCCTGCCAGTAAACACATAGTTTTGGTATGTCATTATAGTATTAAGGAAAACTCCCCTCAGGGGAGTTATGCTTATGAATACTTTTTGTGATCGATCTCCTATGTTCAAACCCTCTAGTATCTGTGTGAGACTGACAGCAGCAATTCAGGACGAGATAGGCAACAACTTTAGCAACCTTAAACCATGGGCCATAGTTGACAAGTATACAGACAATGAAAGCAAAATCATGCTCATGCTATCAAATAAGACTGGGCACGCATTTGCGGAGCTGGATATTGTATGTTCTATCGATACGCATGAACCTACAATAAGACATATAGACATAACGGGGAGGATGAGGCATGCAGATGGACCTAACAACAATTTTGACAACGTTGCAGCAGAGCAACTAGTGCATAATTACAGGAATCTTGGAATAAATGTGGTAACTGGCACATTATGCCAGCCAGATAAGGAAGCAAAGGTTACAAAGACAAGAACGATGGAAGTCAGATTCACTTTGCTCCATACGAAGATCAACATAGATGAACTCTCCGGTCGCACATATGAGTTTGAAGTGGATATAGCGAAGAAAGCAGTTCCATACATACGGGCCATAAACGATATCAAAGAACAATTGTTATACCAACTGGTAAAGTGATACGATACAATAGAATCGAGTGCTTTACCTGCAATTTTCTTTCTTTAATATTTTACCTGATTTATGATGATGCTACTTACCTTACTTTACAACTATTGTTGAACGCTTCACTTCAAATGAGAGCGGTTCTGGTGTCTTTACATCCTTCCAAACAAAGACCTCTGCCGTATACTCACCTGGTACGTCAGGAAGCCATGAAACCGCTAATTCTAATGATTGCCCAGGTGAGATAGTTCCAGTTATCCATGAGAGTGCTACAGTAATACCATCAGCGTCCTTTACCTGACTGATGTACGCTATTTCTTCACTGGTAGCAAAATTGCTGGTTACCTTTGCCTGTATCATGACCTGCTCCCCCACAGATACGCTACGTAGTCTAGCACCCGTCTGGTCTACAAGACCTATTGATCCAAGCGAGACCTTTTCCTCAACTATGGGTTTAGATGGTTTAACAACACCCGTTCCTTTTTCAACGGTAAAAGAGATTGAATTAGAGGAGCTAAAGTAAGCCTGATCGGCTGCAAAGTTGGCAGAAACTGTCCACTTGCCAGCTGCATCAAGGTTCGTAAGTTTGTAGGTTGCCATGCCATCAACGAATGTTAATGATTTAACCTTAAGATCTGGAGGTATGAGTGAGCCAGTTACGAGTTTGCCAGAAACGAATTTGTTTTCACTTACGTCTCTTAGCTGTGCTGAAACAGTAATAGTATCACCTTGATTATACGTTGCCTTGTCGGTGCTTAAACTCAGGGCAGTCTTGCGTTTAGTAGCATCTATAGTAACACGATCGTCATCTGTTATGAAACCTTTCTTCGTTGCAGTAGTGGAGAACGAATGTGCCCCAGGAGTTAGTGACGTAATAGTAAATGAATACACCCCTACATCATCGCGACTAAGTGTTATTGGTGTGTTATTGAAGAATGCGGTCAACTTGTCTGGATCAACGAGGTTATTGTCAACATCTGTAACGCGTACCTTTATGGTGGAACTTTCAAAAGCAAGATACACTGGTTTCTTGTCTATGAATATTTTTAGCTCATTCAGTCTAGCTTCAAATGATTGTGCTGTGCTTATAGAACGAGCGTATTGATCATTACCATCGAACTGTGCAACGAGTTTGACCTGGAACCGTCTTTGATCTGATCCCTGTCCCTGGGCCAAGCCAAAGGAACCACCCTCTACAGCTGCTATCTTGTCGACAGCAACAACCCATGGAATTGCATAAAAGCCATCGGCATCTGTTTGCCCGGTTACGAGTAGTTCATTATGATTGTAAGCTACTTGGTGGATTATCTTGATTGTAGCATTAACTACCCCATTCAAATTTTCAGCACCTACCAATCGACCGCTGAAAATTATCACAGATCCCATTGTAACAGGATCTTTCGGTAGACGATCAAAACTTAGTGTTGATATAGTGGCAGCGCTGGCATTGTTAAAACCAAATGTACTAGTTAGCAGGATTACGCCTAGAGTTAATGCTAGAGGGACATACCGCATACATGTTTTTAGAACCTACCCCGAATAATAAATCATTCGCCGATTTATTCTCACTCTCTCATTAGAAAGTCTTTACTAAATATGAGATATGGTGAGATTTATGCGTAATAATTCTCTGCTCAATAATTCCTCTAGAACTTCTGCTTGATGACCTTCACTACGCCCTTCATCCACGGATGAGGCACACAATGATATGGGAACTCTCCTTCCTCAGTAAACAAAAACTCGTACGTCTCTCCTGGTTTTACAAGGCCTATAGTATCAAGGGAATCAAAGAGCCCGCTGTATCTATCGACATGATCATCATCAGTAGTTACTGTATGCGCCGTATCATCCTCATTGATCCATGAAACCAAGTTGTCAAAACCAAGCTGTACCTCTATACGTTTTGGTACGAAATTATCCTGCTGCTCCGGATCTACGGAGCCTTTGATGATCATGACCTCTGCTATTTTTTCCGGGTTAAGTATTTCTTCAGGCACCTGCGGTTTGGCCAAGGTTTCTGGAAGGTAAGCAAACTGGTAGAATCCCATACTAACACCTATTCCGATAATGAAGGCTATCAGACCAATGCCAAAAGGACTGTGCTTTTGCTCCGCAGTCATTCAATTCCGATTCTCAATTTTTCCCTTATAAAGCTTCCATATCGTATGAAACTTTTTTCATCCTTATCCTTTTATTTACCACCATACTACTTGATCTACCAAATATGCGTGCATATGTGGAGATCGATATAGAATCTGGAAGGGATGTTATAGCATCTGCTGAGTTTATCAGGCAGATAGAAGGTGTTGTAGCGGCATATGCGGTTTCTGACAAATGCGACGTATTTGCTACTGTTGAAGCACCGGACTTTAAGGGCGTCTACGAACTTGTAATGCGAAAGATACAGGTGATAAGAGGTGTAACCGACACAAGAATATTGCCATGTATTGATATGGAAGGTGAATCTGAAAAGAGTTCTACAAGTGCAATTGAAAGTTCAGGTAAAGACATATTTCCTGATGGTGCTACTCCACCGTTATAACTAAACTAATGGGACTTTTAACATGGAGTTATTCCTTACACCTTTTCTAAACCATGGTTGCTACCACGATCAATTCTATATTTTTTCA
>CAYJTD010000022.1:10470-14784 GCA_964372525.1 uncultured Nitrosopumilales archaeon
TTTTCAGTTTAGTTCGTTGCTTTAACAATTGTTCGATCTATTCTTTTATTATCTTGCTGGTCTCCTTGTCACATTCAAATTCCATCTGACAGATATTGCATTTGCCAGTAACGACTGAAACTGTGCCAGAGGGAATAACGCCAAATGTCTTCTCAATTGATTTGTACAATCTAAATGTGAAGGGATGCGCTTTGTTACAGTTTGAACAAAAATGTTCCTTTTGTGATGGTAATTCAATTATCTCCAACTTTGATGAATTGTAGATAGGTATGAAAAAGGCTAACAGCATGGTATTGCATTCTCACGAGAATATTTAAGCATAAACATTAGTCGTTATAAAATATTTTCATGCTATAGAATTTTCGAAACAGAAGAGGGATTTAGATTTCCGTTAAAGGCAACGAGGGTTTTAATGTTATACTGTGTAAGTGATTTGACGAATGGCATGCCGTTGATGCCACGTGGAAACAATGGGGAGCTCCCCTCCTTTTTCTCTCCCTGTTGAAATTTGGTTTGGTTTAGAACTTTGCTGTCTGTCTTTCTTATTTTACCTTAGTAGCATCTTTAGGGTCTGGAGTGTTACTAGCCTGTGTAGTTGCCTTCGAAGGATTTGGAGTTGGGTTTGGGCCTGCAGCTTTTGTCTGTGTAGCTGGCACTGGAGTCGTGGTCTTGGCCTGTGGTTGCGTAGTGCCCTGACGCGGTACTTCTATAATGATCGGCTGCGGCTTTTCTCCTACAGCAGGCTTTGGCTTTTCTTCCTTTAATGCAGGCTTTGGCTTTGGTGGTTCCGGCCTTACCTTTGCCTGCTGACTGGCGTATCTGTATATGTGGAATATACCAGCAAATGTGATCAGTACTATACCTACAAGGAAGATCTCCACATTCCTGAATCCTGATATGCCTGCAATGTAAGCCGAAATATTCAGGTACACCTGGAATAACAGAAGAGCTACGATCAGCATCCACGACCAGTTCTCTGGCAAGTTTATTCCTCTCCTGGTTTCTCCTGCAGCTTTCTTCTTTGCAGCCTCCATCTTGTTTCTATATTCCGAATGCTTTGCAAGTTTTATCATCATGTACGTAAAGCCAAACGATAATGGGACAAGCAATAGCATTACTATGTAGAAGACTATGGGATCTATTACCAATCGTTCAGTCAACGATTTCGTTATATCCGGATCTATCCAGAATCCCCAGTACGTAGTTACAATTATCTGTGCCAGACTCGTTATACCTATAGCTGTTATCAACGGCCTGTCCTTCCACGAGAACTTCTTGTACCTGTCCATGAAGGGTATCAGAAGCAATGCGCCTATGAAGAGTCCAGGCCATAACACGCCAGTCACGAACTTGTCATACTGCGTTCTCAAAAAGGCATACAGTCCTGTAAGGTACCATTCTGGAACCGTTACTCCAGGCGGACTTTCAGGCTCAAACTTGATTCCTAATTCAACGGGGAAGACACCACTAACCAGGAATATGGCACCAGATATTGCCATCACCATTGGCACGTCAAATACTAGGAAGCGTGGGAAATGTACAGCCATCAATCCAAGCATCACTATTGGCAGTATGAATACATGCAATGCATAGAACCTAAGAACGAAATCAGCGAAACCGGCACCAAACACCATTGCACGTATATCTGGACCCATAACCGGTATGGAGTTGGTTAACGATGCTGCGATGCTGATTGCAAGTTCTGCTCTTTCATTGTAAAGGATGTCGTATCCCGTAAACGCTTCCAAAATAGTTACGGTTCCTAAAACAACTCCGGTTACCCATAGCACCTCATTCCTGATCTTGTACCTGCCGCTGAAATATTGATAATACATGTGTGCAAGAGCAAGGAAGACCATTGCGTTAGATGCGTGGTAATGGATGTTTCTAAGGTGAAATCCATACGGTATGACATCATTGATCCTTTCAACGCTGTCCCATGCTCTATCCAAGATGGGTTCGTAATAGAACATCAGCAACGCGCCAGTTATTCCCAAAATAATGAAGGTGATGAACGTCAGCATTCCCAAAAATCCTAGCGGGCTTACAAACCTAGACGGGAACGTAAATTTCAAGCCGAGAAACATAGTTCGCTCTATGCCCGCGTAGAGCCATTTGAAAAACCTGACTATGCCGTGCTCAGTTTTTAAGGAAGCGGCCATACCCAACTATCCCATTTCCATTAACGTTCCAGTTTGCCGGAAGGATCCATAAAAAGCCATCTTTATCAACCTCTAGATCCAAGCTAGGTAATACATTTGATGGTGGTGGTTGTAATGATGCAGGACCGCCTATTGCCTTTCCAGTTCTGGAATCGTAAAGGCTACCATGGCATGGACATTCACCACGTTTCTTCTTTTCATCTGGCCAGTACTTCCATAAGCACCAGAGATGCAAGCAAACCATGCTGTATGCTCTAAATGCTGTAACATCATTATTCTCGCCTCCAAACTCTGGAGCCAAACGTATGAACTGCCAGCGCCTGAAAGGTTCCGCGTCTAATACCCTGTCACCAGTGGTGGGGTATATGATCGCTTCCGAGTGATTTACGGGAAATCCCTTTACGTTTGCATGTGTGCCATCTGGCAGCATAACTTTTGCACGTACTGAAGCAGCACCAGCAGGGTTGGGCATAAACTTGCCCCAATCTATGAATGGTGTAAAAGACATAACTGTACCAGCTGCAGCCAAGAGCTTAAGGAAATCTCGTCTAGAGAGCTTGCCACCTTTTTCAGAAGGTTGCTGGCTCATGATTATCATGCAAAGATGCTGAAATTAAATTTATAAACGTTCTCTCGTTCGACTATTGATCAATTGGTGATATAGCATTTTGGACAGGAGGTTCAGACATAGATTATGTAGCAGTTTAACTTGCTTGCTTGCTTCTTTACTTTCATCATTGTAAAACGCTATGATTAATTGTAGGTAGAAAATCCTATCGTTATGGCTGAACAACCTCAAACAAAGAAAAGGTCTATGTTACAGGAATTCTTTGACTTTCTACAGACATTCGGTGTGATTGGGCTGGCTATAGCAGTCGTTGTAGGTCAGGCAGCATCCAAACTCGTTACAGCGGTAGTAAACGACATTGTAACTCCTTTCATTGCATTATTCATGCCAGACACGGCAGATTTGAAGGACTTGTCGTTTGTGGTAGGGGACTCGAATTTCATGTACGGAGACCTTATCGCTAACATAATCGATTTTGCAATAATCGCATTCGTGGTATTCCTGGCTTACAAACAACTCTCGAAGTTTAAACTGCTTGAAGACAAGACGAAGCAAACCAAGTAAGTGAGCTAATAGATCAACATGAATTTTTTCATTCAACGAATGTTTAGCTGTGGCTATGAGCTTAAGAAAGTCAGAAGCGGATTATTTCTATGGTGATCGTTTGATAAACAGCCAAGTATTCAATCAGTCATCCGCAGGAAGATACTCATTTGCCAGAGCATCGTATAACGTACGTCTGCTCTCTCTATCGGCCAACATTTTCTCCAGCCAAAGTTTGTCATTGTTGTTCATGTTATCTTCTTCACGTGTGATCTCAAAAACTCTTGTATTGAATTTAAATCTTGTGTGCCATATACAATACCTGTGAGAAGAGAAAACAACTCCTGAGACGTTGCCTGTAATTCATATCCATTCAGAGTCAAAAATGCAGTGGTACTTGCTAAAGCAGTCTCTTTATTGCCCTCAAAGAATGGTTGTGTTATTGTAATTCCATGCAATAACTTTGCAGATTTTGTTATGACTGCATGGTCCACTGATAAATCTTCACCTATATCCCTCATCTGTAATAGTAAGCGTTCTAATGTTTTTGGTTCTTCCAACGAATATTCTTCATTACGTTCTGTTACAGCGATCCTGTTGAACTCCTTTTGATAGCCTCAAGTGATGGATAGTTCAGGTTGTGTGGCAATGATGTATCAATTATCAATCATCATAGTATTATACAAACACTATCACAAGGATACTAAAATTTAGCCACTACAAACTAAAGTAAAGTTAAACGTTCTCATACTGTTCTAATTCGTCTTTCAAAACCACCAATTCAACATTACATTTTGCGAAGATCTCTCTTGTATCCTCTGCAGCTTGATATTTCTTTTCGCATACAACCCTCTTTACTCCAGCCCCTACTATGCTCATTGCACAACTTCTGCATGGCTCCATTGTACAGTACAATGTAGATCCTTCAAGTGAGATACCAAACTTTGCTGCTTGAATCAATGCATTCTGTTCTGCATGCACAGTTCTGACGCAATGCTGCCTTGTCGTACCATCCTCATCTATCACTTTTCTAAGCTTATG
>CAYJTD010000023.1:0-14537 GCA_964372525.1 uncultured Nitrosopumilales archaeon
CATCTGAGTTTGATGCCCCTATAGCCTTTAGAACTCCTATCTCCTTAGTCCTCTCCTTTGTTATAAGAACCATAACTGAACCTATCACGAGCATAGAAACAGCGGTTGCTAGGAAAGAGCCAACGGTGCTCGTGGATTCTATACTTCCTAAGGAATCAAGTATGAGTCTTATTCTCTTTGTGCCAGCTATTACATCGACCTTCTCGCCAAGTCTTTCTTTTACCTGCCGTCCAATCTTTTGTGTATTCTCTGCACTATCGGCTGTTATGTAAAGTATGGTTGTTCTACCCTGGAGGTTAAAGGTTTCCTGCGCAACTTTGTAAGGTATTACCACCTGACTATCACCGAACTGAAAACCGCTAGTAAAAAGACCAACTATCTTAAACTCTCTACCCTCAAGGGTGAATGAACCTATGTTATCAGGTTTTGTATTCAGCAATTGCTCCACATCCAAGCCAAGCCTCTTTTCCGCATAGTAGCGACCCACATAAGCCACGTTCTTCCCTTGGTCACCATCCTGAATTGCTCTACCAAGTATGGTTTCTGGAGATCCAACAGAGCCGTGTGTAGCAAGCCTTACCTCATCACCAGGCAAAACTCCGACATATACTATGAGCGGAGGATCCTTATCCTCTTCAACAACCCTCCAAAAAATATACTTCTCTATCTTGACTATGTTGGGGATATCGTTTACCGGCTCATAGAATTCTTCCTTCAGCATCTCAAAACCAAGTCCCATTTCCGTAGAGCCCGTGGCCCTCACAACTATGAGGTTTTCGAACTGGCCTTTCAGCAAATTGGTTATGCCCTGAGCGCTTGTACCGGCTTGGGTCATCGTGACAAAGATGCCAATGGTTAGTCCAAGGATTATTATAACAATAGCTGCTTTGCCCTTACTTCTGTAGACATTTCTTATTCCCCTAGATGCGGAGCCCACTTACATACCTCCGTCCATAATCTTTCCATCACGTATGGTGTAGACGACATCTGCAACCTTCTGTATCTCTTGCGAATGCGTAACGACTACGACTGTTTTGTTCTTATCATGTGCAAGCTTCTTAAGAAGATTTATTATCTGCGCACCGGTTTGAGAGTCCAGATTTCCTGTTGGTTCATCCGCAAGTATTATGGGAGGATCGTTTGCAAGTGCTCTTGCTATAGCTACTCTCTGCTGTTCTCCCCCGCTAAGCATGCCAGGCTTGTGCGATGCCCTATGATCCATACTAACCAATCGTAGCAAATCTTTGGCCCTTGCTTCCCTTTGCTCAGATGGAATTCCAGCAAACTCCATTGGGAGCATGATATTCTCCATGGCGCTGAGATTTGGAATTAAATTGAAAGTCTGGAATACAAAGCCAATTTTATTCCTCCTAATCATCGTAAGTCCATTCTCATCACATTTGCTGAGATCAGAGCCATCGATGTAGACATTACCGGATGTTGGTTTATGCAGAGCGCCCACGAGATTGAGCATGGTAGTCTTGCCACTGCCGCTCTGCCCTACTACAGCAACCATCAAACCCCTGCTTATTTCTAGGGTTATGCCGTTGACAGCCTTTAGTACTTTGCCACCTGAATTATACTCTTTAACTACATCCCTGAGCACGATTACATTTTCTTGTATCACGGCTCCGCTCACCCGTGTGGCATTCCACCCATTGCCATTGGCACTACTTCAACATCTATCGTTTGTGTATGTGATAGATCACCACTAGAAGCTTGCAACGTTAATTTATACTTCCCTACTTGGGTCAATCCATCTGCATCTGTTATTGTTAGCGTAGTTGTGGTCTGACTATCTGGCGCTAAAGTAAGTACCTTCTCTTCAAATATGGTGTACAAGGTATCTGGCTTGTTAATTACACTCAGTGATACATCTCCAGAGAACCCATTCAGCGAAGTTACAGTTATTCGAATCTCTGGAGCGGCATGGAATTGCGGCACGGTCACAGAAGAAGGTTTAGCATTTAGTGAAAAGTCTCCTTTAGCCGTCGGAGCCTTAGTTACTATAAATGGCGTATTTAGTACAAGTCCTTCTCCTAGTGGTGCTATACTCAATTTGTCCTTGGATGAATCTATGTCAGGGAGAGCTGCGAGGACACTTGCCCGAGATGGATCGTTCCATTTTACTAGCTGAATTTTCGAGATTGGACTATAGTTTTCATCTCCAGGCCTTGCAGACGCAATTACTGGCTGGAATCCGAACGGCCCTGAACTCTTCATTCCATTTGTGAAATGGAATAAATCAGACGTCACCTGACTCTTTAACAAGTTGACAATTCTTGGGGCATACGGAACGCCAATCTCTTCATAGACGTTCTTATCTGTCTCATGTTTTTTAATTTTATATTGTGTTGTTCCATCAGGTCCCCAGCCCCTGTGTGCAACAAAAATAACTTTAAACTTGTTTGTATCTATCTCTAGAACCTGGCCTCCACTATACGGCATGTCTTCAGTTATCCTAGCATCATTTCTAACCTTAAACTGACCTCCAGGCCAAGTTATCGCATACAGATTAACTACGCTGCCAGTTTTCTTTATGGTTACTTCACCATTAGCCTCAGCTTGGAGTATTTCCGCTTCTGACTTCAGTAGTCTTGGGGTAGCACCCTCCTTCCACGTTACTAGATGCGGAACCCTAAGCGGGCTGTAATTTGGGTCTGCGGGAACGGAATCAAGCACATCTGGCTGAAACCCAAAAGGTGTTGGTACCGCGCCAGCAGGTGGTGTGTATTCGATCCCGTTTGTAAACAGATATACCTTGGCGAGAGCACTCTCGGGTGTCTGAGCAAGTAAAGGCGTGTATTTCACTGGGTACCTCATGTTCTTTGTCATCTTGTCTGATGAATCCTTATTAGAGATCTCAGTATGGATGAAGAAAATCTGTTCACCTCCATAGTATCCCTCGACCAAGGGCACGGTTTCCGCTATATTAGCACGTGAAAGTTTCAGAAAACCTCCCTGCTCAACTTTCTTCACTAACTCAGGCAGGGGACCTGTAGTACTTCTAGCAAATGCATCTATGCTAACGGTAACAGTGTACTTTTCGCTGTCAGGACTATGGGCTATAAGTCCATTACCTACAAATCTAACCGTACCACCCTGTCCTGAAAAGATCTTGTTGAACGCGTATTCCTTTCCATCTATGTTGACTGTTGCTATTCCCTTAGCTTCTCCTTTTAACTCATGATAAACGAATATGTCAACGGCTTTGCTCGATGTGTATGTAAACGCTCCTCTGTATATCACCTCATCTAGAAGCTTAAGCAACTCTACCTGTTGGTGGCTTTCATGACCTAATGCTGCATGTTGTACTGACTCTTGAGTTATCGTCTGAGATATTCTCTTGAAATGCTTTGCAGATGCGTTCTGATCCAGTGTTGCAGGTGCAAGCATCGCAAGTCCCAAGATAACAATAATGGCTATAGATGCTATCATTGCTACTCTCTTTTTTGATCTTAAGGGCGTTCCATTACTTCCTATCATTTCTTTTTCCCCGACTGACATCCACAGTCTGGCCCGCAACCACAAGAGACGTTGGGATTAATGATTACAAAGCCTGAACCATCATCAGTATTAATGTAATCTATTTTTGAACCTTCCAAATGCTTAGCACTATCAGGGTCTAAGTAAAGTCTGACACCTTTTTCTTCTACAATCAAGTGATCTTTGCCATGTATATCTACTAATTCTAAATCATAGATTATACGGCCGTTCGCATCCTCTTGCGCTTTAACCCCTATCCCCGTAGATTGAGTGCCGTAGCCTTCGTTTTGTATGAATGCTTTAATTTTTTGAGCTGCGACGGAAGTTAATGTTATGACCCTATCCAATTGCGTTCACCTTGCGATCAATCAAAAAACCTTTGCTGCGCTTCTTCCTTATTTGCAGTAAGTTCACGCTACCACAACAAGAGCATCCGCAACCTCTTCCTCCGCAGCATTGGGATTCTTCCATCTTTGTCTTCAACAATATTATCGAACCAAAAGTATTTAAGTTATCAAGTTGGTAGTAACATAGTAACTATGGCGAGACGCAGTATTTACTCCAAGCAAGAAAAAGTGCACATATGCTTGTGCCCACTGAAGGGAGTGATAGATGTGATAGGAAAGAAGTGGGCCCTTCTCATTGTTAATGTTATAGGCAATCATGGAAGTCTAAGAACAAAGGAGATAATGCAGGAGCTCAAGATAAGCCCGAGAACATTCTCAGATACTGTAAAGGACCTGGAGATGTTGGGTCTCATCAAGAGGGAATCATTCAACGAGATACCTCCTAGGGTTGAATATTACTTGACACAGAAAGGGAAGAAGTTAAGAGAAGCCATTATACCATTGCTTGAATGGGCTTCATCGATGACAGAATCTGGTAACTTTGAGTCTTGTTGCAAGCCTAATTCCAACAAGCTCATGCGATTAACTGGTATTGATAAGAGAATAAAGAAATAACATTATTGTCTTTTCAGACCTGCTGTTTCCTCTGGATGCAGAGGGTTATTGATTTGAACGGGGTTCTGCAGGCGTTCAAACTATTCTCTTCACACATGTTGTAGTTTGCTTTTGATGCCGTGATTTCACGAACAAAATGTTAACCCCCGTGCGTATAGTATGTTAAAGAATCAAGGAAGTGCTGCACATAACTTTGGGATTGGAGATTTGGATGTAAGGACAGAAACGATTCTACCTCGTAAGGCCAGCAAAATTACATTCATACCTACAGAAACTGATACTTTCAAGTTCTGGTGCAGCATAGCTGGCTATAGAGATGTAGGAATGGAAGGAGAACTGATCGTTGAATAGATTTAACTATTAAAATTTATACAAACTAATTTAGGTACAGTATCAGAGCGAAAAAAGGGTTCCGCACACTCCAGTAGGCGAATCCCACCCCATTCGAATCCATTAATTTCCTAGCATGGTTCAGGCAACCCAAGTAAAAATTCTATTCATCGAGATTATGATAAACTATATTGCATGCCGCATCCCGCATATATGACGTAGTATGCTGCTGTATGAACAAAAACTGCTTGGGGCTTTCAAGATAGATTCAAACTCGCACATCAAATTAAGCATATGCTTTACACAAATAAGAAATACTTTATAGGATAATCATTTTACTTCTTTACAATTGATTAAAGACATCATATATCCCGATTTCGATATAGCCTTGAAACTCAGGCATAGAATTCTAAAAGAATCTGGTGAGTCTAATATTGACGATTCTTTCATATCTGAGGATAATCTTCGCTACGTGATTGAAACTGTACAAGATATTGGTAATGAAGAGAAATCATATAGAGATGTTATAGTAAGAAAATCAGCATATGTATTATACAGTCTTGTTCGTAATCATCCCTTTTGGGACGGAAACAAAAGAACCGCATTTGCCATAGCCACATTTATCTTAGAGGCTAATGGTTTTGAGTTAAATGCGGAAAAAGATGAATCGATAGAATTCGTCCTCGAGATAGCGAAAGGAAATATGATGTTAAAAGATGTAGAGAATCGGATTTTGAACCAGGTGCGTGAATTCTAAACATTTATTTTTCACGTTTATCGTATTTTGCTAGCCCTTTGAATACTTCGCTGTATTTAGTTGCCACTTGCTCTATAATTTCGTCTGCCTTTTTTTCATCGATCTTTTTATTCGTACGAGTTACCATGCCTTACCAGAGAACATTTATCATTTTCACTATTTAAAGCATTATATCTGAACGTGAAGGCTTT
This sequence comes from uncultured Nitrosopumilales archaeon, assembly GCA_964372525.1. Lineage (GTDB taxonomy): Archaea > Thermoproteota > Nitrososphaeria > Nitrososphaerales > UBA213 > CAYJTD01. The sequence goes on from CAYJTD010000023.1 coordinate 5,727, forward strand.
CGAAGTTGGAGAACTAATTCCGTGGGCATAATTATAATTCATTTTACCATATAAGCAAAATCCTCTATTAAGGAGATACCCAAGAAAATAATGTATATCAAAACAGGGTTCCGGGACGCTCCGACGACCGAATCCCTTTTAGGGGTTATTACGTTAATCCAATCCAGTAAAAATTTCTTCATACCGCACCCAACCAAAACCTTTTATCCCGCATCCCGCAGCTTGTCTTTTTTGCTTTAACGAGATATTCTTGTCTGGCTATAGTTAACTACAACATACAACTATACTTAGCTAGTACCCATGCTTTGTCTTTTCATCTCTGTCTTCTTTTCGGATTCAAAACGTTCCAATGTGTAATCTTTCAGATCAACAAACCGTATTCCTTTTGCTAAGTTTGGATGCACCTTTTCTATTGCATAGTACATCCTTTGTGCAACCTTTCTGTAATCAGGATGTCCCTGTGGAACAGTACGTAACTCTATCAAATGACACGCTTCTCTCAAATTCATCTTCATAAAATATGGATAGCGATACGCAAAGTTAACAAGATACTGTGCTTGCTCTGGAAACTTACTTGCAATTAAATCATATACTTCTTTTGTTTTATACATACAATCATCAAAGTCCTCCTTTATTCCAAGATCTATTACTTCTGAAGGCGTTTCATATCCATGCTTTGTAGTTAGCAACTGTCTTTCCAATGTAAGAACTCTATGTCTATGCAAGTCTCTGAACATACCAAAGTTTGTAAACAGATCAAATGTGTAATCAACAACCTCAAATGCTCTGCCTGGTCTGTGTCTCCTGTTAGTTCTACGCACAGTGTAGGCATCGATTATCTTTTTTCTCTCCTCTACAGACATTGATTTAACAGTTTCTTTTATCTGCACTAACGAATGTCCTTCCGCTTGTTCATAAAGAATTGCAGTTACTGTTTTTATCTCTGCACTCTCGTTATCTTCGCACTCTATCAAGGCAACAGATTCTGCTGGTTGAACAGGTATATTGCTCAAGTATTTCTTAACAAGTGATTTTGTATCATCTTCTGTTCTGCGCAAGTATTCCTGCAACGCTTTTCCATATTTATCATCGGCCCGTCTTACAAATGATGGTATAACTAAATTCAATTCGTCATGTAGCATCTTTGCAATATTCCTCTCTTCTTCCAATCTGGAGCCGTAAAGGATTGATAACAGATATTCAAATGATCTGCCATTGCCAGTTATGCCCACGTTTGTAAGTGTAGATGCAGGTAAGAGTGATCGCAATATATCTAGAGCCTTTGCTCTAATAGTAGCATTGTAGATCCTTTTTGCAGAATCAACATCCTTCTGGTTTTTGAGGTTGCCAAATGATACCTCGTTTCCTGATTCACTGTCTCTGAACGTCATAGAATCTATAGGTTCTTTCTCCTGCACGTAGTTTATCATGGCATCCAGATGCTTATGGTATGTATTGAAATCAAGATCACATGTTTCTATGTATTTGTCGGCAAATTCTGAATTCATGATGGCAGGTTCTCGATAATACTTGTACTGATTATTCACCTGCTGATCGAAGACAACGTACCTTGTTGATTTTTCCAAGTATGATAACCCAATCCTTCTGTCTTCTATCTTTTGTGTAGCAACATTGGATATATTTTCAATTGCTATCTGCGCCTCCCCAAGTTCCGCAACAGAATCATCCCCATATTCTAACAACACCCTGTTGTAGAACTCCTCTCCACGGTTAGGGTTCTTCAGAAATTCATCTAGAAATATCCTCCGCATGGTCTTTGTTGACCTGCTGTACCTAGACATGAGAGCTCCACGATCAACCTGTTTTGGAGTCAGGATGGCAAAAATGGGTCTATCAACATTGGAGAAGTGCTCCTTAAGAGTTTCCTTTTCCTCATCACTAAATTCTTCCGCAATAAAACTCATCCACAGACAGATAACATACTAGTAATTTAAGACTTCTGGGAATAACTAATTCGATCAATTGTTTGCTTGCACAAAATTTATTATTATTGTAAATCAATGTTACATGATGTCTGATACTGACTCTAGACCAGTAAAGCTTTACGAAGAGAGCACAAAGTTGAAGATTACAAAGGGAACTAGAGATGGTAAAAAATTACACGAGTTCAGGCTGAATGCATTAAAGGATCCAGCAAAGTTTTGGGGAGAACAAGCCAAATCTTTAACATGGTTTAAAGAATGGGATAAGGTTCTTGAATGGAATCCTCCTTTTGCAAAATGGTTTGTAGGTGGCCTGATCAACGCATCTTACAATATATTGGATAAGCACATGGAAACTGATGTTAAGAACAAGATTGCTATACTGTGGGAAGGAGAGAACGAGGAGCGCAGAAAATTAACGTATCATGATATGTACATACAGGTTAACAAACTTGCAAATGGTTTGAAAAAGTTAGGCGTGGGCAAAGGTGACAGGGTTACCCTCTACTTGCCTATGATCCCAGAGCTTCCGATTGCAATGCTTGCATGTGCAAGGCTTGGTGCAACACATTCCATAATATTCTCAGGTTTCAGTGCACAATCGATAGCAGATAGAGTTAATGACTCGCAATCTAAAGTCATAATAACTGCAGACGGTGGCTATAGAAGGGGTAAGATTGTCAAACTGAAAGATGTTGTTGACGAAGCAGTAAAATCATGCGATAGTGTGAAGAGCGTTATCACGTTTAACAGGGCTAACATAGATGTTGCCATGAATTCTATTGACAAAAGCTGGGATGATGTTATTAACAATGCAGATGATTATTGCGAACCGGAGAAACTAGAAAGCACACATCCGTTATTCATACTGTACACATCGGGCACAACGGGAAAGCCCAAAGGCGTCATGCATGGAACTGGAGGGTATCTAACATATGTTCATGCTACGACAAAATGGATCTTTGATATCAAACCTCAAGATGTGTACTGGTGTACCGCTGACATAGGATGGGTTACTGGACATACCTACATCGTATATGGCCCTATGTTGCATGGTGCCACTGTAGTAATGTATGAGGGTGCACCAGATTATCCGAAACCGGACAGATGGTGGAGTATTGTTGAAAGATACAAAGTCAGCATTTTATACACAACGCCTACTGCTTTGCGCATGTTCATGCGTTTTGGAGATCAGCTACCAAAATCCTATGATTTGAGTTCACTGCGCTTGCTTGGCACTGTTGGCGAATCTATCAACCCAGAAGTGTGGATGTGGTATTACAAAACAATTGGAAACGAAAGATGTCCTATCGTGGATACTTGGTGGCAGACGGAGACTGGAGCAGCATTGATCAGTGGTGTGCCTAGCATAGAATTGGTACCAATGAAACCCGGTTCTGGGACTTTCCCAATCCCAGGTATTGATGCCGCTGTATATGATGAGAATGGCAAAGAAGTTTCTCCAAATACAAAAGGCTACCTTGTGATAAGAAAGCCTTGGCCTGGTATGTTACTCACTTTATGGGGCGACGATGAAAAATACAAACAAGTTTACTGGTCAAGGTTTCCCAACACATATTATCCTGGTGATTACGCGTTGATAGATAAAGATGGATATCTATGGCTGCTTGGTCGTGCAGATGATGTTCTAAAAGTTGCTGGGCATAGACTAGGAACCATGGAGCTTGAAAGTGCATTCGTTGCTCATAAATCAGTTGCAGAGGCTGCTGTTGGTGGTAAGCCGCATGACGTAAAGGGTGAAGCTGTGGTAGCATTTCTGGTTCTACGAGAAGGCTATACTGCGAGTGAAGAGCTGAAGAAGGAAATTACGGGGCATATAAGAAATGTAGTTGGACCAATTGCAACTCCTGAAGAGATCTATTTTGTGAATAAACTGCCGAAAACCAGGAGTGGGAAGATAATGAGAAGATTGCTTAAAGCTGTTGTAAACGAGTTCCAGATAGGCGATATAACTACTCTGGAAGATGGTGCAGCTGTAGAAGAAGTCAAGAAAGCCTATGATGATCTTAAGAAAGCAGTCAGTTAATTAGGAAAGTATTTTCATTACAGAGTTTTCATTTATTCCATGCTTCTTTACAAAGCCAGAATTAACTTCTAATACGTAACTGGCTGGTTCATCAGGATTGTAGGTGCACAGTGATGTTTGTGTAGCATCAGCGCATGGTGCAGCATTTTCAACTATATGTACTACCTTACCGTTTGCATTTATCCATATCATGTCTAGATTGAACTTCATGTTCATCATCCAGAACTGATATTTACTCTCTTTCTCAAATACAAAGAGCATTCCTTGATTATCAGGTAATCTATTTCTGTACATCAAACCCTTCTGTATCTTCTCGCTATCATCAGCAATCTCAACAGTTAGTTGTACATTATCGATAGTAATCTTTTGTGTTTTATACTTTATTTGTGATTCATTGGATTGCATAAACGGAACTGTCGTATCTGTAATTATGATTGCTGTAATAATGACGATTGCGGCAACACCGGCTACAATCATGATAATGTTTCTTCGCACATCATACGTTTCAAAGTCAATAATATTATTATTGTGTATTGCACAAGAGTGAAGGATAAGCCAAGACTCGACCTTACCATGAGCATAAGATTCAATTCGTAGAGACATTTTCAACATTGAAAATTAATGTTTACATTTATAAGTGAAGAAGACAATATACTAGATGTTATCCGCAAGATATGTTAGCAAATTGTACCGTATGTTATAACAAGAAAACAGTTACAGATGAGTCTACTGGAGAGATTATCTGTAACAACTGTGGCATGGTTTTAGCCGACTATGCCGAAGTGTCAAGCCAACCAAGGGTATTCTCTAAGGAGGAATTCGAGTCCAAGAACCAGACCGGCGCACCGACATCTCTTGCAAGACATGACATGGGTCTTTCTACAATGATCAGCAGATTCGATAGAGATGCATCTGGTAGAAAACTGGATGCTAACATGCGAACTGTCATGGATCGTTTAAGAACATGGGATTCAAGAACGCAGCTTAGCACACCGACCGACAGGAACCTCATGTTTGCGTCAAGCGAGCTCAACAAGTTAAAGCACAAACTTGCATTGACTGATCCAATAATTGAGAAAGCCGCATATATCTACAGGAAGGCACAAGCAAAACAGCTTGTCAGGGGTAGAACAAAGATCGCGTTGGTAGCAGCATCGGTGTATGCTGCATGTAGAGAGCATTCTACACAGAGGACCCTGAAAGATATTGCATCTGTAAGTAGTGTAAAATTGAAAGATCTATCCAGATGTTACAGACTTTTAATCAAAGAATTGAACCTGAATCCTCCGGTACAAGATCCCATTAAGCTGGTAACAAAGATAGCAAATCCGTTGAACTTAGACGCAAAGACCGTCCGCGACGCTGTAAGGATTCTGGAGAAAATCAAGGAGTTAGGCGGTGCAGCAGGGAAGGATCCAATGGGATTATCTGGAACAGTTCTTTACCTGTCATGTTTGAAGAACAACATAAATGTAAGCCAGAAAGAAATAGCCGAATCTACAGGCGTTACAGAAGTGACTATAAGAAACAGAGCAAAAGAAGTTCGTACAAAATACGAACACCTATTCTAATTTTTTTACCTTACCACTAATACTGGACAGTGTGCATGCATAACGACGCCGTAAGCAACACTTCCGAGCAAGAATTTTTTTAATCCAGTTCTGCCTCTAGTACCTATAACTATGATGTCAGCATTCTGCTTCTTCGCATAAGCAACAATAGCATCAACCACAGATACAATATCCATGACAATCTCTTTTTTCAGCTCAACATTCTCCAGTTTTGCCATTTCTACTACCTTTCCCATCCATTCATCTGCTATTTTCTTGGCTTCGTCGTAATACGATGGAAGTAAAACTGTACTACTGTATTCGGGTATATACATGGGAATTCCAATTGCATGAATAGCTATTATACGTGCCTTCTCCATCTTCGCTATCTTAATAGCATATTCAACAGCTTTGAACGACGCATCTGAACCATCTATGGGCAGTAATATGGTTTTGATCCTAGTTTTAGACATGTCACTTTACCACTAATACTGGGCACCTTGCATGTGTCACAACACCATTTGCTACACTCCCCAGAAGTAGTTTCGTAAACTTCGATCTCCCCCTCGTTCCTATAATTATCAGATCTACATTTTCCCTTTCCGAATACCCTACTATAGATTCTACTACAGAAATGGCGCCTGTAATTACTTTCGTTTTTATCTCCAGATTTTTGCTTTCCCGAAGGTTTTTAATAACATCAAACCAGGACTCTGCTTCACTTTTAGCCTCTTCATAATACTCCTTAACAGATTTGAAGTAACGTGGGAACTGAGGAATACTTACAACGTGCAGCAATGCAACTGAGGCATTAACTTGGCCTGCTAACGCAGTAGCATATTTGGCTGTTTTGAACGATGCTTCTGATCCGTCTATTGGGAGCAGTATTTTATTGACTTTGGTTTCTTTTGACACGGCAGTCCTAATCATATAGCGTATATTTAAAGCAGGTATAGAATTTTCAAAAGTGGTTATCAGATACAAGAAGGATTTTTGAAGGAATATGTATGGCAAGCAATACAGATGTTGCAAATAGCAAACATCGACGATCAAAAATTTAATAGTGAAGTATTAATGCAGAATTGATCTATTATTTTAGTTGAACATACAAATAGAAATTTGTGAACAACAACTGATCACAGGAATAGAATTTTTACGACACAACGAAAACTCATATATCAGAATAATTAATAGCTCATAATGACGCTAACAGGTAAGGCAGATGAAGCAGTCATTGAAAGAACGAGATCTAGAGTTTCACAAACGTTACAAAAGGGCTTGCAGTTTGAAACGTCAACAGAGCTGTCTGAAAAGTTCCTGCGCAGGCATGTGAATGGTAGGGTAAAACTCGCTATTCTTTATGCTGATATCGAAGGTTCCACAAGGATGAGTTTGACGCTTCCGACACAGGTATTGGCGTCTATAGTGCAAGTATTTTCGCAAGAGATGACTATGTTAACTACAGGTTACGGCGGTTATGTTTTGAAATATGTTGGCGATGCTGTTATAGCATTCTTCCCTGGTGAGTTTGATAATAAGAAGGCATGTAACAATGCCGTTAACTGCGCACGCTCTATGATGAGGGTCGTTACTGAGGGTCTAAATCCAGCATTCATTGATAATGGTTTGCCCAAGATCGGTATTAAAATTGGTATAGACTTTGGTGAGAATTTAGTGGTGCTCTATGGTAGAGATCCTACAAGATCCTACATAGACATGGTAGGTTCTAGCATTAGCATAGCTGCAAAAATAACTGCAATTGCAATGCCAGGCCAAATAGTAATAGGTCAAAACGTATACGAAGTATGTGAGTCTGATCTTAAGAAAGAATTTGTAGAATTCAAACCTAGTCCTGCGGTTTGGAGCTTTAAGGATCCCAGAGATGGAACTTTGTATAAAGTATATGCTACGATTTGAATAAATTAATAAACATAGAAAAGAGATGTTTGTTATGGAGATTGATGCTAAAGAAATTCTGTACGCTGCTTTAGAAGAGATCGGTAAGGAAAAAGTAGAATCGAGTATAGTTTCTGTTACTTCAGAAGTTTCTACAGTTATAAATCAGATATGGTCAAAATGCGTTCAATCGCTTAATTCTTACAAAGACTATGACAGAGCTAAAGTGCATGGTGATCTTGCTGAATCACTAATGCATTATTTGCTTACTATAACTATGATACCTAGCGAACGCAAGGTCAAACATAACAATATAGAAATCGATATTGTTATACCCACTGTTAAGCAATTGCAGACTGATCCGAAACGCACACTTGTGATTGCTTTCCAGAAATCTCTTGCAACAAATGATGTTGATGCACATATACAGAAATTGGTAAAGGCACAACCTAATAGAGACAATATATGGCTGGTTTTTGGTTATCACGATAATGTAATTGATTCATATACAGAATTTGTTGCTTTCTTGCCTGATGATTCAAAGGGGCAGTTCAAACCGTTATCAAGCATAATAGACGAGATAAGACAGTTCGTTGAGACCAATAAAATAAAGAGCTTCAGGATATTTAGAACCTGATTTTATACGCCGAATATGTATCTACTGCCAACACTCTTCACGTTACGTGTCAAGGCAAGCAATACCTGTTTAGCACCACGCCTATGTTTGATGAGATAAGTAGCCAGATCTGTGGCTGTTAGTATGCCGGCAATAACATCATCTTCTACTACCACAATTCTTCTGATTTTATTCTTTGCCATCATTTTTGCGGCATCTTCTATTGTTGCATCAGGCTTAGCAGTTATGAGAGGAGAAGATGTGATATCGACTAGTTTTGTATTCTTGCTTTGTAAGTTCTCTGCACAAATGAGCCTTACAAAATCTCTTTCCGTAACTATCCCAACTGCCACACTTCTTTTTGTCACAACAAGGGAGGCTATTTTCTTGTCCTTCATTAGCTTAGCAGCATCCATTGCATTGTACTTTGTATCGATCGTGATCACATTCCTTGTCATCAGCTCTTTTACTTTCAATAACCGATCTATTGCTTATGGCGTTAATATATTGAGATATGAATATCAAGTTTGATAATCAGAAGTTATATGCATTAGATCGTTGATCTTGTTCAAGTTAAGTTGTTCATTCATGTTTTACCGGCGTGCTGTTCTTCAAACACGATTCCATCTCTTCTAGCATTGAATTTATCTTCTTTTTCAAGACTGGTTCAACTGCATAACCTATCTGTTCACCCACTTCTCTTCCATTACAATAAAATTTCAGAGTAGGGGTTCCTTCTATAGATATACGACGTAATAC